>JANQOD010000005.1 GCA_028289745.1 Allomuricauda sp.
TTGCCTGATTTGGCACTTGACCTATGAAGATGGCCTATCGGGATTGGAAGCTGGCAATAATGTCGCTGATTTTGATGGCTATTATGCCTTGTCAAACTCCATTACCGTGACCAGAAACGCACTGAATGCCGGTACGCTATCAGGTGGTCCGTTTATGTTCTCTGTTGATGGTACGGCCGATATGGTGAGTGGAATTGCTTTAGACGATGCCATGCTCAACGGAAGCAACCAGACCTACGTCATCACCGACAACGATTTGAACATTCTGGGTCTGCCCCCAACATTGGAGGCTGTAGAAGGCGTTGATTTTGATGGTGCAGGTGTGGGCCTTTGCCTGATTTGGCACTTGACTTACGAAGAGGGCATCACCGGTCTTGAAGCGGGCCAAAATGCAGGCGATTTAGGGGGTTACTTTGCCTTGTCAAATTCCATTAGCGTGTATCGCAACCCCAATGCAGGCACTATTTCAGGGGGCCCCTTTGAATTTACCGTTGACGGTACGCCCGATATGGTCAGTGGTATCACCCTAGATAGCAGCAATGCCACGGGCAGCAATGGCACTTGGGTCATTACCGATGATCAGAACAATATTTTGGGCTTGCCACCGACTTTGGGCGATGTTGAAAATGTCGATTTTGATGCGGCGGGCGTTGGGGTGTGCCTGATATGGTATATGCGCTATGAAGACGGGCTCACCGGCTTGGCCATGGGCAATAACGTGGCTGACCTTGAAGGCCTGTACGGACTTTCAAACGCCATTACCGTGACAAGAAACTAGGCATGCGAAAGCAAGGCGCTTGATTTTTGTAGAAAAATTTTAGTTAACTATGAAAAAGAAAATTTTTTAAGGAAATGAAAAAAAAGCACCAAGTATGCTTTGTTTGATTGTTCGAAAACGCCCAGACGAGAGTTTGGGCGTTTTTTCATATATGAGAGTTAATCTATTTTGAGCGATAAGTCAATTGATCAAACGGCTACCACCCCTTTGATATGCGGGTGTGGGTCATAGTTCAACAAGGTGAAGTCTTCAAACGTAAAGTTGAGAATATCTTTCACCGCTGGGTTCAGTACCATAGTGGGCAAGGGCCGCAGGTCACGGCTGAGTTGCAGTGCTATCTGCTCTAAATGGTTGCTGTAGATATGGGCATCACCAAAGGTGAGGATGAATTCACCCGGTTCATAGCCGCACACCTGCGCCATCATCAAGTTCAACAGGGCATAGCTGGCAATGTTGAAGGGCACGCCCAAAAAGATATCGGCACTGCGTTGGTAGAGCTGGCAGCTCAATTTACCGTCGGCTACATAGAATTGAAAGAAAGCATGACAGGGCGGTAGGGCCGCCTTGCCATTGGCCACGTTTTCTGAAAACGAGACAGCGGTATCGGGCAGCACGCTGGGGTTCCAGGCCGAAACGATAATGCGGCGGCTGTCGGGGTTGTTTTTCAACATTTCAACGGCCGTTTTGATCTGGTCGATGCCCTCGCTGTTCCAGTTGCGCCATTGATGGCCATATACAGGCCCGAGGTCGCCATTTTCATCGGCCCACTCGTTCCATATGCGCACGCCGTTTTCTTGCAGGTATTTAATATTGGTATCCCCTTTCAAAAACCATAACAGTTCATGAATGATACTCTTTAAATGCAGCTTTTTGGTCGTTACCATAGGAAAACCATCTTGAAGGTCAAACCGCATCTGGTAGCCAAAAACACTGATGGTGCCCGTACCGGTACGGTCGCTTTTTTGGTTGCCGTGTTCTAGAACGTACTTTAAAAGATCGTGATATTGTTTCATAGGCCCTCTTCTGTCTCCCAAAAAGGGAGATACTTTATTATCCTTTCAAAAATAATAGGAATGCCAAACTCAAAAAGAAAAATTTCGATAAGATTATAAATAATTTATCAACGTAAGAACTCCCCTCCTTTGGAGGGGCTGGGGGAGGCCCTTACCCCAAAATCATTCCGGCCATGGTGGCCGAGAGCAACGAGGCGATCGAACCGCCGAGAACCGCCCGCATTCCGAATTCTGAAAGGGTCTTTCGTTGGCCTGGGGCCAGACTGCCGATGCCCCCGATCTGTATACCGATCGAAGCGAAATTGGCAAATCCACAGAGCATATATGTGGCCATGATCACCGATTTGCTATAGGTAAAGTGTGTGGCGTTCGCAACGTTTTTGAGTTCTGCCAGTTGGGTATATCCCACAAATTCGCTGGCCGCCAATTTGATTCCCAAAAGTTGACCCATCAACATGATATCTTCTTTGGCCACCCCGATTAACCACATTAGGGGGGCGAAAACAGTGCCCAATATCGCTTCAAGCGAGAACTTGTCGTATGTGGTGTTTTCGGCTATCCATCCATTCAGCGATCCTATATTGCCGGTCAATTCTAAAATACCGTTTATCATGGCTATTACGGCAAGAAATACCAGTAACATGGCCCCCACGTTCACGGCCAATTTCAGACCTTCGGTAGTGCCTTTGGCAATGGCATCCAGCACATTGTCACCTATTTTTTCTGAAGAGACGTTTACATCGGTATTAATGGCCTCGGTCTGTGGGTAGAGCATTTTTGAAACAACGATCGCTCCGGGTGCTGCCATGACCGAAGCAGCCAATAAATGCTTGGCAAAAAGCAACTTCAAGACTTCATCATCTCCTCCCAAAAAATCAATATAGGCCCCTAAAACGGCACCGGCAACCGTTGCCATGCCACCGATCATCACCAATAAGATCTCTGATTTGTTCATCTTTTCGAGATAGGCTTTGATCAACAACGGAGATTCGGTCTGGCCCAAAAAAATGTTCCCCGCCACCGATAGGCTCTCTGCACCAGATATTCCCAAAGTTTTGGTGAGCAGCCAGGCGAATGCCTTCACCACTTTTTGAATAATGCCGAAGTAGAAAAGAAGCGATGTCAGTGCAGAAAAGAAGATGATCGTGGGCAATACCTGAAATGCGAATATATATCCAAAGGTATTGGTGTCTTCCACCAATCCCTCAAAGAGAAATCCGCTTCCGATTTTCGTGAACTCCAAAATCTTTATGAACACCTTACCGATGCTTTCAAACAATATTTGAACAAAGGGAACTTTTAGAACACCTATTGCAATCAGCAACTGAAGTGACAGGCCAATGCCCACCGTTTTCCAATTTATTGCCCTACGGTTTGCACTGAACAGGTAAGCGATCAAAACAAGTACGGCCATGCCCAGCATACCGCGCCATAGCGAATTGAAAGTAAACCCTTGGTTGGGCACGATCCCATCTTTCGGTGCCGAATCATCAATGGTCACCGTATCGGCCATTGCGGCTATAGGTTCTTGTATAATGGTATCTTGGGAAAAGAGAGAAGCGGATAGGAACAAAAAAAATAAAGTAAAACCTAGAAATCTCTTTCCCATATGGTGTTTATTGGTTATCAGCGCTTCGAGATCTCATCACGCAGTTTGGCCGCCTTTTCGTAATCTTCATTGGCCACGGCTTTGTCCAACTCCTTGTGCAGTTCTTCCAAGGTCATTTCACGAAACCCTTCGGTGCCACTCGATTCTATTTCAACGGTTTCACCTTCTTGAAGAATCTCATCGACAACGATACTGTCGTCGCCTTCCTCTTCATCTTTTTCCTTGGAAGAAAATTTGAGGAAAATCCCTGCCTTGTCCAAAATTGTTTTGTAGGTAAAGATAGGGGCATCAAAACGCAGGGCCAGTGCAATGGCATCACTGGTTCGGGCATCGATGATTTCTTCAATTTTATCGCGCTCACAAATGATACTCGAATAAAAGACGCCATCGACCAGTTTATGGATAATGACTTGTTTGACCACGATATCGAAGCGATCGGAAAAGTTTTTGAATAGATCATGGGTCAAGGGTCTCGGGGGCTTGATTTCCTTTTCCAAAGCAATGGCAATCGACTGCGCCTCAAAGGCCCCTATGACGATAGGAAGCTTTCTGTCACCCTCAACCTCGTTCAAAATGAGTGCATAGGCCCCATTTTGTGTCTGACTATACGATATTCCCTTTATTTTAAGACGTACTAAACTCATATATCCCTCTCAAATCAAAAAAGACTGTTCAAATAGGCGGCTTTGCCATCTATCTGAACAGCCCCTCGAAAGGACAAATTAACAAAAATTAAGCGTTTTGGGCTTTAAATTCCTTTAATTTTTCGATGAGTTTCGG
>JANQOD010000019.1 GCA_028289745.1 Allomuricauda sp.
CAAACTCATATATCGGGTGGGCCCAGGCCCAATCTTGCAAAACAGTCCTGGCAATGTTCGGATATGGATTTTCTTTTTCACCCCGCATCATGCTGAGCGGAATATAGTAGGTCTCTCCGCTACTGTTGTTATCAGTATTGACCACCAAAACATCCAAGGGCATGGGCATTAATCCGATTCTTTCCAGAACAATTCGGGTCTTGTCGCCCTCTGCTATCACTTCTTTGATACCATAATCGATCGTATTGGTGGTCTGTGTCCAATCCATAAGATACCAATCGAGCTCCATATCGGAAACTTTTTCGGCAGTTCTAATGAAGTCGTTCGGCGTGGGATGCTTGAACTTGAAGTCTTCATAATATTTTCTAAGGGTCTGCATAAGTTTGTCTTGACCTATAACATAGCCCAATTGCGATAAAAATATCGAGCCTTTGCTATAAGCGGCGACACCATAGGCAAAATTGACATCGTAGCGATCGGCATGGGTGGTCTGCGGGTGCTCTTTCCCTGAATTGACCAAGGCAAAATAGCCTTTGTACGATCCGTCGAACGGATTTTCCTTGCCCTGTTGCATAATCTGGTTCATGCACAGACCACTGATGAAGGTGGTAAAGCCTTCATCCATCCAAGAATGTTTCGATTCATTGGTGGCCAGTACATGCTGAAACCATGAGTGTGCCAGTTCATGAACCATTACGCCCACTAAACTGCTTAAGCCTCTTTCACCGGTTATCAGTGTGCTCATGGCATATTCCATACCGCCGTCACCCCCCTGAACCACAGAATACTGCTCATAAGGGTATTCGCCGATGTTTCTGTTGAAAAACGCCATTGCTTCGGCTGTTTTTGGCTGAAGATTTTTCCAATTTTCCAGAATTTCAGGGTTGTTCTTATAGAAGAAATGTAAGGTGGGGCCGTTTTCCATTTCAAGCGTATCATGTATGTATTCAGGATCGGCGCCCCACATGAAATCGTGTACCATCGGTGCCTTAAAATGCCAAGTAAGCATCTTGCCCTTATGCTTGACTTTGGTATCGTGCTGTTCATACCCATGACCAATTTCTTGAGGGTTCTGCAAATAACCGGTACCCCCGATGACATAGTCTTTGTCAATGGTGATTTTCACATCAAAATCACCCCATACCCCGTGAAACTCCCTTGAAATATATGGGTTTGGGTGCCAACCCTCGAAATCATACGCAGACATTTTTGGGTACCATTGGCTCATTGAAAGCGCAACACCCTCACTACTGTTTCGGCCTGAACGACGTATCTGCAAAGGTACCTGACCGCTGAATTCCATATCGAAGATGGCTTTCTGGCCAGGAGCGATGGGCTTATTGAGATAGGCCACCAAAATGGTTTCTTCCTCTACAAATCTGATTGGGCTACCGTCATGGGTCAGTGATTTGGCATGTAGATATCCGATTTCATCGTCTGAGAGATCGGCGATTCTACTCTTTCCATCTTCCATCATACGATTATCGGGGTCTTTGATGCTCTGTAGCCTAGCATCCATCTCACTACCTGGCTGAAAGGCATTGAAATAAAGATGATAATAGACACGGTTGAGGGTATCTGGTGAGTTGTTGGTGTATATCAGTTTTTGGGTGCCCTCGTAGCGAAAAGTCTTAACATCCATTACAACATCCATTTCATAATCGGCATGTTGTTGCCAATAACCATGGTTATCTTGTGCGCAAACACTTAGGGCGAACCCGAAAAAAAGTGAAAAAAGTGCTCTGTACCCCGTCATTATTCTGCTTTAAAACCAAGTGTTTTTTTCCCTTTGGAAATGTTTTCTGCCAAAATGAGGGCATTGTAGGCATTCACCATTTTGCCCGATTTTGAAATTTTATCAAAGGTGGTTGCCTTTTCAGGGTCGCCAGAGACAATTACCGAGGCTTTTGAAAAAAGCCCTGATTGCATCAAAACATTTTTTACCTGCTTGGCCGATAACTTAGGATAGTGTGATCGTACCAAGGCGGCGATTCCCGCTACGGCCGGAGCGGCCATTGAAGTGCCCCCCTGAAAGTCATATTCATTGTTCGGCAGTGTTGAATAGATATCATCACCGGGGGCAAAGATATCTACATTTTGCTTGCCATAGTTTGAAAAATCGGCCACCAGACCTGAACCATATTGGCTGGTCAATGCGCCCACCGTAATTACGTTATCGGCAAATTCAGTACCTGAGAACTTGTGATCGTTCGGGTAGTTCAGATTTTCGGCATTGTCAAGGTTTTTGCCATCATTGCCAGCTGCATGTACGATCAGCACATCATTCTGTGCCGCATACAAAATGGCATCATAGACCCATTCTGCATTTGGTGAAAAAGACTTGCCAAAGCTACAGTTGATGATCTTGGCCCCGTTATCGACCGCATAACGTATGCCGAGGGCGATGTCTTTATCATATTCATCACCGTTGGGCGCCGCTCTGAGTGCCATGATCTTGACATTGTTGGCCACCCCTTTTATGCCCTTGCCATTGTTGCGTTCGGCGGCTATGATCCCCGCCACGTGCGTACCATGGCTTTCATCTTTGACCCTGTTATTGGGATTGCCGTTGCCATAAGCTACATCGTTGATATCATAGGGGTTGTCACCGACCACTCCACGGCCATCAAAGTCTTTGTTCAAATTATAGTCCACCTGTTCGGTGAAATAGGTAATGCCCTTGTTCAGTTCTTCGAGCACTTCTTCTATGGTGTCGGCATAATTGTACATTTGGGTCAATACCGCCACATGTTGCCGCATTTCATCGGTCTTTGGCTCAATGGCCAAAACTTCT
>JANQOD010000035.1 GCA_028289745.1 Allomuricauda sp.
GCAATATTCGAACTCACCAAACCTTGTGCATATTTAGTTTTAATATCCATGAAATCCTATTTTATTCGACAAAGCGCAAAAGGATTTACTTCATCAACCGTCTATCTATTTACGTTGCTTTTTTAGGGTCTGGATTATATGAAAATCAAAAACTTGTGAAGCATGGTATTCTTGGTTAGAATATAATTTGGGCCATTGTCATTTTTGGGTCCGTTATTCAGGCCATGAATTCTTTATTTCCGCTATTTTTGCGCAAAATTTTTATATGGATTTCGCAAAGGAAATTGTTAGGAGGAGAACCTTTGGAATCATTTCGCATCCTGATGCCGGCAAGACCACTCTAACTGAGAAGTTATTGCTTTTCGGAGGTGCCATTCAAGAAGCCGGAGCGGTTAAGAATAACAAGATAAAAAAATCGGCCACCAGTGATTTTATGGAAATCGAACGCCAAAGAGGTATTTCTGTGGCCACTTCTGTTCTGGCATTCATCTATAAAAATTTCAAAATCAACATTTTAGATACGCCCGGGCACAAAGATTTTGCCGAAGATACTTTTCGAACCCTGACAGCCGTTGACAGCGTCATTGTCGTGATCGATGTGGCCAAGGGGGTAGAAGAGCAGACCGAAAAATTGGTGGAGGTATGTCGTATGCGTAACATTCCCATCATTGTTTTTATCAATAAACTGGACCGGGAAGGAAAGGATGCTTTCGACCTTTTGGATGAAGTAGAACAAAAACTAGGCCTAGTGGTCACGCCCTTGAGCTTTCCCATAGGGATGGGGTATGATTTTAAGGGAATCTATAACATCTACGAGAAAAACATTAACCTTTTTAGTGGTAATAGCAAGAAAAATATTGAAGAGACCATCGCCTTTGATGATCTGACCAATTCAGGGTTAGAGGATGTCATCGGGCCAAAGGCTGCAGAAACTCTTCGTGAAAATCTCGAATTGGTCAGTGGCGTGTATCCAGAATTTGATGTGCAAGCATACCTTGATGGAAATCTACAACCTGTTTTTTTTGGATCTGCCCTAAATAATTTCGGGGTACGTGAATTGTTGGATTGCTTTGTCGAAATTGCTCCGGCACCAAGGCCCAAAATGGCCGAAGAACGGCTTGTTGAACCAAATGAAAAAGACTTCTCAGGTTTTGTCTTTAAGATACACGCGAATATGGATCCCAAGCACAGGGATCGCCTGGCCTTTGTCAAAGTAGTTTCAGGTACTTTTGAACGCAATACTCCCTACTTGCACGTACGACAGGGCAAAAAGATGAAGTTTTCAAGTCCGAATGCTTTCTTTGCAGAAAAAAAGGAAATTGTCGATGTTTCTTTTGCCGGTGATATTGTCGGATTGCACGATACTGGAAATTTCAAGATCGGTGATACCCTAACGCAAGGTGAAAAGCTTCACTATAAGGGCATTCCCAGTTTTTCACCTGAGCATTTCAGGTATATCAACAACGCAGACCCCATGAAGGCAAAGCAGCTCAACAAGGGCATTGACCAATTGATGGATGAGGGCGTTGCCCAATTGTTCACCCTAGAGATGAACGGCAGAAAGGTAATCGGTACCGTGGGGGCCTTGCAGTACGAGGTTATTCAGTACAGGTTAGAGCATGAATATGGTGCCAAATGCACCTATGAAAATTTTCCGGTCCACAAGGCATGCTGGGTAGATCCCGAAGCTGAAAATGAAGAGTTCACAGAGTTCAAAAGGGTCAAGCAAAAATTCTTGGCCAAAGATAAACATGGCCAACTGGTGTTTTTGGCCGATTCGGCCTTTTCCCTTCAGATGACCCAGCAAAAATACCCATCTGTAAAACTGCGATTTACGTCAGATAAACAGGTTTGATCTTACCATCTTCAGAGACTTGACCACCTCTTAAATAATAGGTTTTTTATTAGTGAAAATCCTTTTTTTGTATTTTGGGGCTTGATAACCAATAAAATGTAACGATTATGTCTAATACAACGAAACCGCCCATCTGGTTCTGGGTGGTCAGTTCAGTCGCACTCGTATGGAACCTTATGGGTGTCTTTAATTATTTAAACCAAGCCTATAATCAAGAAGCC
>JANQOD010000043.1 GCA_028289745.1 Allomuricauda sp.
AGAAGTGGTCAAATCGGTATTGGCATAGATGTCAGATCCCGTAAAGTGGGAAAGGCTTTGGTTCTCATAACCGACACCATGCACCGCCTTGAACTGACCTTCACCCCACAAGGGCTCCAATGAATTCATGTAGGTAGGCACACCAAAATCATCGGTCAATTTCAAAATCTTACTTTCGGGGATGTAAATATTTGGCCTGGCATTGGCATAGGTGTCATATTGTTGGATGGGTATGACCGTACTCAGACCGTCATTGCCACCGTTCAAACGGATCAATACCAAAATATTATCGGTCTCAGCATCGGCAATCGAAGCCATCAACGGAGAAGGTGCCGAAGCAGAAAGTAGGTTGCCGCCCAACATCATAGATCCAGAGCCTGCAATGCCCAACGCCTGAATAAACGAACGGCGGCTCCAGTTCTTATGTTCGAGATCATGGCCTTCGTGTTCGAGGCCTTTGTGTGGTTCTATATCGTGATTGTGGTGTGTATCGCACATAGCAGTAGGATTATTTTAGTTGAAATTCGGGTTCTCTGGTCAAATGACGGAGTAGATTGTATACCTGCATCGGAACCTCTACACTTATTCCAAGCATCCATAGACTCAGTCCGCCATCAATAAAATCTGGAGAATAATAGTTTTCTTGAACACCTGCGATAAAGGCATCTATCGCATTTCTTAAATCCTGATCTGTCAACAAGCCTTTCGGGGTAAATTTGTCTACTAGGGCCCTAACAACGATTTCGGGATTGCTCGTATTGCTGTCTGCAGGGTCAACCGCACTGACGGCCAAGGCCCTGAACTGTTCGGGGTCGGCTTGAAAGAAGCGCTCTAAGAACACCTCCATGGTCAACCAACGACCGATGATGAAATTGGTATTGATCCACTGGCGATCACGTTGCCAACCCGCTACATCGACTGGATCGAACATTTCTTGACCGATTAACCGACAGGCATCTACGGCATTGATGACCGTACCGTCATCATAGGCAAAATCTGTTTCTTTGATAAAATTGAGATACAGGTCGAACGGACTCTTGATAATGACGCCGATGGCCGTTTCATCAAAAAAGTGCTCGCTCTTGAACAGTTGTCGCAAAACGGGGGCAAGTTCAAAATTATTGGCCACAAACGTATTTGCAAGGCCTGTGATGATAGGTTGTGCCTCAGCAGCCAGCGCATCTGGATGCACAAAGTACATATAGAGCTTTTTGCAAATGAAAAAAGCGATTTGGTCGGCACGCTCATTAAAGAGAATATCGATGACATCATCATAGCCCCAGTTGCCTGTTTGGCCCATAATGGTTTTGGCATCGGCATCGAACTGTTCAGGGTCGAAGGTAATCATGGTACAACCTACCTCTCCCCTGTTGACATAACCTGTCAAAGCCCTTGATGTCTCAATGATATCTTCTTCGGTATAACCAATGCCCTCACCAAGTGTAAACAGCTCATAAAGCTCTCGCGCATAGTTTTCGTTCGGACTGTTTCTATTGTTGAAGGCTCCGTCGAGATAGCGGAGCATGGCACTGGTCAATCCGATTTCAGAAACAAAGGTCTTGAAGTTGCCCAAGGCATTTCGCTGAAGACAGTTTATGTACCCATATAAAAATGAGTTGCAATTGTAGACGTCGAGCTCGGTCACGAAATGGTTGCTCCAGAAGAAACTCAAACGGTCTCTAAGGTTGTTGTCCAACAAAGCGTTGCCATAAATGGTCCTGAACTCTTCAAGTTGTTGTCTTCTAAGCTGACCTGCGGCATCTTCATCGTCGGGGTAGTTGGCATCTGTCCAATTGGCCCAAGCAGGTGGCGGAATCGGAGCGGCATTGATCGCTTCATCAACAAGTTGGTCTACCAGCGTATCGGCTGTTTGGCCGACCGCTTGGCCAATGGTCTGCACCGATGCACTGAAACCCAATCTACGATATAGGTGTTGGGCCCTAAGATTATCTAAGGGGGTCGTGTACGGCGCTAAGGTCGAGGTGTTGCAATTAACAAAGAATTCCATAGCAAAGTTCTGCGTTAAATATGTTCATAGTCTTTGGGGCTAACTATGTGCTTTAACGTGTGGTTAAGGGTTTATTGCGGTTTAAATGTACAACGTTAACGCAGTTTTGACGGTAAACTGTCAATTTTTTCGATGAACTACATGCATTTTTTTCTATTTTTCAGCGTACATGGGAAAACACAATGAATTTGGGAAGCTGGGAGAGCAATTGGCGGTGGACTTTTTAATCAAGAACGGCTACCAAATTCTAGAGCGAAACTATCGGTATCTGAAAGGAGAACTTGATATCGTTGCCAAAAAGGATACCGTTCTTTCCATTGTAGAGGTCAAATCGCGCAGCTCTGACTTCATTGAAACTATTGCCGAAACAGTGAACCAAAAGAAAATCAAGCTACTCGTCGCCACTGCAGATGCGTTCGTGACCGAAAACAATCGAGACGAAGAGGTACGGTTCGATATCATCACCATTCTCAAAAAAGGAACGGGGTACGAACTGGCGCATATCAAGGATGCCTTCTACCATTTTTAACTATTTGTTTTATTTACAACAATAAGTTATTTTTGCTTCAAATAGATGCAAGATGAAGACCATTTCGGCCGTTGTGGAACACTATATCAAAAAGAAACCTTTTTTGCAGAGTGCCTTGGCACAGGGCATCATTAACCTGACCTCGCTTTCGCGCATTGTGAAGCCCGAGATCGAAGAAGAGCTGGGCAAAGAGGTGCGCAACGGAGCCATAGTCATGGCCCTAAAACGGTTGTCAGACGATTTAGAGTTTCGTGCCACCCATAAGATTGTCAAAGTGCTCAAGAACATTGGTGAAATCACCGTACGGTCGAACCTTACCGATTACACTTTTTTGTCTTCAGAAACTATCTTGGCCAAGCAAGCGAAGCTGTTGGAAGAGGTTCACAAGAACCAAGACATTTTCTATACCTCTTCCCGAGGGGTAAATGAGATCAATATTGTGGTCAGCAACAGTCTTGATCAAACGGTCGAAGAACTTTTCAAAAACGAACGCTGTACGCAAAAGGTAGAAAACCTGTCCTCGGTGACGGTCAAACTGCCTGCCGAAAACGTATCTGTGCCTGGCATCTATTATTTCATCTTTCAACGGTTGGCTTGGGAGGGCATTGTGCTCTACGAGGTCATTTCTACTACCAACGAGTTCACTATTTTGGTCAATGACGATCAGGTCGATGTGGCCTTTAAGACCATTAAAGACCTAAAGACTTTGTGATTTGGCTCCCCTTCCTGTTTAGGGCCGGTACGGTAGAAGCTATTGATTTTTCGATTCAGGCAAATAATCACCGATCAAATTCCAATCCATCGTGTTGCCCCACCCTGCCCCATGGTCGCTCATATTAATGGCCTTGTGTTTTTCGCTAATGCGATGCTCGGCATATTGCAATAGGTACAAAATACTGCCTGACCGCAAATGCTCACTGGCCCAACCCAAGGGAGAATTGCCATGGGCGTCTCTGGCCTCCTTATCCGCACCCTGGTCCAATAAATAGTTGATGGTCGCTTCATCGGCATAGGCCGCTGCACGGTGCAGTGGGGTTTCACCCTTGGTACGAACATCGCGCATAAAGGCTCCCGTTTCAATACCGGGAATTGTTTTGGCATTCACATCGGCTCCGTTTTCCACTAAAACACGAACCGTGTACAGATAATAGGGACGACCTGCCTTTGCCAACGCATTGTGCAGGGGTCTTTCGCCGGTCTTATCGATAACGGCATTGACATCGGCACCTTTGTTGATCAAAAAATCACAGACTTTCCAATGACCAAAGAAGGCCGCATTGCCCAATTCATTGTTTAAGTCGATGCTTTTAAGGTCTCCGCCAGATTCAAGCACAGCCCTTAGAGCCGTAACATCATTGTAATAGACCAGCCATTGCAGCGGCCTCGCACTACCTTGGTATAGCACTTCTTTCCAATTGTCGAGAGCCAACAGTTTAAAGATAAAATCGGTACGGCCCCGACTGATGGCGTTCAATATTTCAATCGCTTCCATATTCTGGTAATAGAAGTTTAAGATACCGAAAATTTGGGCTTCTTTTCTTGAGCGCAGGCCAAAGAAAATTTAGGTCTGTCAAGGTTGCTCAATAATTGCCTTCTTTCACCTTTTGACTGACTCTGTAGAGAAATATGACTTCCAAAATAATGGTCGGCAGTATCAAAACCCATCCCACCAAAGAAAGTACGACCGTCAACAAAAAGAAAGAGGCAAGGATCTCCATTCCTCCTGCGAAAAAACTTATGGGCCTCATTGTTTTGTGCGATTTGAGAATCGAAATGCCGAACAATATGCCAAATGTGCCCCAAGTGACGGCCTCAGCAAGTATGATGACCTCAAACGCTAGAAATTCGTTGAAAAAAGAGACGATATCAAAAAGGTATAAGACAAAGCAACCTATAAGTAAAAGTACCGAAGCGATTTTCATCAAATAGTTCTTTAACAACTTTCCTGAAATGAGAAATCCATAGACCATTGAGGCGTAGAAGACCATTGAGAACACTTTGAGCAGTACTGAACCCACCATGCCAAAAACCAATTCATCTTCAAAGAACCTGAAATAATCGACCACGCCCTCCAACGAGCTTGATATAAGGTAAAAAATACCCGATACCAAGGCCATGGTGAGCAGGGTATGTACTGATTTGGTCTCTTTTTTTGATACGTTCAGGGTGAAGCCTGATTCTTGTTGCCCGGTCACCAGAATCGATTCATAATCTTCGTCCAATGCCGATAAAATGGTCTTGATGGTATAGCTTCTCGGGGTCACTTCACCATTTTCAATACGTTGAAGCGTGCGTACATTGATATTGCACAATTCTACCAATTCTTCTTGGGTGAGTCCTTTCTGTTTTCTTAACTCGATAATTCTGAGTCCCAGTTCTGGTTGTTTCATGACAAACGTTTTTGTTTTCATGGCAATGTTATTATCAATAGAGAATCCATGCAACGTACTTTAACGATTTTGACCCGACATTCTGCCGACATTTGGTATCTTGACACAAGTTATCAAGAATTGTCAGCACTATGAACACCACTACTAAAACTATTCTTTTTAGTTGTCTTTTG
>JANQOD010000049.1 GCA_028289745.1 Allomuricauda sp.
TGTTTCCGAACATCACCTTTTTTCCCGTAATTTCACAAATTCTTGACATCGCCTTCGCTTTGCGTGATTTTATTGAGGGTGCAAATTTAGTGCTTTTCGATTGATGCGCAAAATTCCCGCTTAGAATTTTATAATTTCCTTTTGCAAAAGCTCAAAAGCCTTGTTCACAGACTTTTGCACGATGCGTTCACGATGGTTGCCCATGACAAACCGTTGTGCAAAAGTGCGCTCGGGCGTGCTTATGGCAATGTATACCGTGCCTACTTCGATATCAGAATCACCTTTAGTTGGGCCCGCGTTGCCCGTAGTGGCTATCGAGAAATCAGTATCCAGCATATGTTTTACATTCTTGGCCATTGCCACGGCCACCGCTTCACTGACCACAGAATATTGCTCGATCAACTCTTGATCAACGCCCAATACCCGTATTTTGGTCTCGGTGGCATAGCTGACCACTGTACCCTTAAAATAGTCTGAAGCTCCTGGAACGGAAGTGATATGCCCCGCAATTTTGCCCCCTGTGAAGCTTTCAGCGGTCGAAAGGGTCATCTGTCTATCGGTCAGCAATTTGGCCACCAAGGCCTCGATACTTTCATCTTCCTCTTCCCCATAAATGATATCGCCGATCAGCGGATACAGTTTCTTCGCTTCTGCCTTAATTGTTTTTTTGAGCAGTTCCATATCGTTGCCCTTGGCGGTCAAACGTAATCGTACCCGACCCAAACTCGGCAGATAGGCCAGTTTGACAAAGGACGGGAGCTTGTTTTCCCAATCTTCGATTTTATTGGCAACGGCACTCTCTCCCAACCCGTAGGTCATAATGGTCTTGTGCAGAATGTGCGGACGCTCATATTTCTCTATAATTCGTGGGATCACCTGATCGATGACCAGATGTTTCATTTCAAAGGGTACCCCGGGAAGCGAAACGAAGACCGAACCGTTTTTCTCCATCCACAGTCCAGGAGCGGTACCATAATTGTTTTTCAGTACAACGGCCTTAGTGGGCACTAGGGCTTGCTTGCGGTTCAAATCAGATATGGGCGTCGAAATGAAGTTCTCGAAAAGCATTTCGACATGGGTCAGGGTCTCATCATCTTGTACCAGTTCATCCTCTAAAAATTCACAGAGGGTATGCTTGGTGATATCGTCTTTCGTCGGACCCAAACCACCGGTCATGATGACCACTTGTGAGCGCCGATTGGCTTCCGTCAGAGCATCCAAAATATGTTGACGGTCGTCCTGTACCGACGTGATTTGGTACACAGACACCCCGGTCTTGTTCAATTCTTTGGCAATAAAAGCCGAATTCGAGTCAATAATCTGCCCTATCAAGATTTCATCGCCAATGGTTACGATCTCTGCCTGCATAAAAAAGGTATTTGTCTATTTGAAGCTTTGCAAGTAGGCAGTAAAAATAACCAAACTAAATTCAAGAAAAGTAGTGAAGGTTATAGGCCGAAGTCTCTTTTCAGCTCAGCGATCACCTGTTCGATATCTTTTTTGAGCAAGGGGAATTTTTCCTCTATTTGTTCTAAATTGGATTCATTCTTGCCCAAGGTCTCGATTTCCAAAGCTATGGCACGGGTCTGTTCCATTCCCAACAAATCAACATTGGGCTTTATTTTATGGGCCAGTTTGTAAACCTGTTCAAAGTCTTTTCGATCAATGGCATCTTCAAGGGCCGTTAGGTCTTCAGGTACTTCCTCTAAAAAAACAGAAACCACCGACAAGACAAAATCCTCATCTCCTTCGGCCATTTCATTGACCTTGTCCAAACTATAAATCATTACCTGACGTTAATTGCGAAAAACTCTTCCGCTTCTATTCTACCTACAAGGTAGTCATTTGGTACTACTTTACCAACACCGGCAGGGGTGCCCGTGAAGATGATATCGCCTTTTTTGAGCATAAAATAGGTTGAAACGTGAGCAATGAGCTCGTCTATCTTCCACAGCATCAGACTTGTATCTCCAGATTGTGCAATTTCCCCATTTTTTAACAATGAAAACCCCAGTTTATCTAAATTTTCGTACTTCCCTTTGTGAACCCACTTACCCACTACTGCCGCCCCGTCAAAACCTTTGGCCTTTTCCCAAGGCAGTCCTTTTTCTTTGAGTTTTGATTGTAGATCGCGGGCGGTAAAATCAATTCCCAAGCTGATTTCATCATAGTACCTATGTGCAAACTTCCGGTCGATATACTTGCCCACTTTTTTGATCTTGATCAAGACCTCGACCTCGTAGTGCACATCATTTGAAAATTCAGGGATATAGAAATCTTGTTCTTTGGGCAATACCGCAGAATCAGGTTTGATGAACACTACAGGTTCGACAGGGCGCTCATTGTTCAGTTCGTCTATATGGGCCGCGTAGTTTCGACCAATGCATATTAGCTTCATACTATATTATGCCAATTTATTGTTCAATCGGCTCAACTTGATCTGTGTCAATATCTTTTTGGTATAGAGCGGAAAGTCGGCGTTCAGTATCCAACCGAAATAACCCGGCTCTTCATCCAACACCTTTTCTACTTCTTTGCCTTTATGCTTACCAAATGAAAAAATTACATTACCCTCTTCGTTATAACCCAAAAAACCGGCAAAATCGGCAAATTTTCGGTGTGTAGAGAATTCAGCCAGCTTTTTGATATCGTTCTCCAGTTCTGGATACCGATCTAACTGGGCCAACAGCACCTCATAGGTGGCAAGGGTATCGGCCTTGGCGCTATGGGCATCCTCTAAACTTTTGTCACAATAGAATCTGTAGGCGGCCTCAAGCGTACGTTTTTCCATCTTGTGAAAGATGGTCTGCACATCGACAGACACCATATTTTTCATGTCAAAATCAACCTCTGCCCGCATCATCTCCTCGGCCAGCAGTGGAATATCAAAACGGTCTGAATTAAAACCTGCCAGATCACTGTCTTTGATCAAGCTGTAGATTTCTTTTGACAGTTGTTTGAAAGTAGGTTCGTTTACCACTTTTTCATTCGAGATACCATGCACGGCAATGGCCTCTGCCGGAATCTC
>JANQOD010000070.1 GCA_028289745.1 Allomuricauda sp.
CGCTCTAATGAACACATGGCCCTCAACCATGCCTGTCTACCAGTTCCAGCACCCGGGTGTGCTTTGGGCAGGCAAAGATAGAAAAGTATTTTTACAGCCGAGTCCAAATTTTAGGTTAAAAAGGCCCGACATACTTTATCTGTTTTATTGGTGATAATTTTCATTTCAAATAATCATCGCAATCAGTACCTTTGATGATAAACCCTTTAATGACAACAAGTTGATTGCTAAAAGTACCATGGACAAAATCTTGGTTCCCATCGATTTTTCTGAATATTCCTTATATGCCCTGGAGGTGGCGGCCCAAATAGCCAAAAAGACCGAAGCCAGTATAGTAATATTGCACATGTTGGGGCTTTCGGAAGCCGTATTGGCAAAAAATGACAGGCAAGAACACGAAGAGGCCAAATATTACATGAACCAGGCCAAGAAACGCTTCAAACCCCTATTGGAGGAACCATTTCTTAAGGGAATCGATGTCGAGATCATGCTTCAAAACTATACCATATTCAGTGAACTTGATCAGGTTGCCGAAGAGAATTGGGTAGATCTGATCGTGATGGGCTCCCATGGAAATAGTGGAATCGGCCCTTTTGTGGTCGGGTCCAATACCGACAAGGTCATTCGCACCTCGCGAGTGCCCGTTTTGGTCATAAAGAGAAAACACCCCTCATTTGATATGGACAAAATGGTATTCTCGACCGATCTTGGAGAAGAGAGTATAGGCGCTTATCGAAAAGCGCGTGAATTTGCCGAAAGGTTTTCGGCCGAGCTAAAAGTGGTGTTTATAAATCTTCCCAACAAAGATTTCAAAAGCACCAAGGAAATCAACAAGAAAATCGATGTTTTTAGGGCATTGGCCAGTACAGATGTTGTTATAGATGTTTCCAATGACTACAGTATCGGCAAGGGAATCATGAACTTTTGTGAGAGGTGGGATGCAGACTTGGTCATCATTCCTACACGTGGCAGAACCGGGCTTGTCCACTTTTTTAGGGCCAGTATTGGTGAAATGCTTACAAAGCGTTCCGCTACCCCGGTACTTACTATAAAAATATAGCCGTTACCTATCCTTTTTCAGAAGAAGTTCCAATTTGCCCAAAAGCACCAGTTCAGATTTATTTTTACCGGAAAAAGCACTGGCTAAGGCATGGGCCGTGCTCAAGATGAGTTTTTTCACTTTTGGAGAAAAAATGCTATAATGCTCATGGTAGAAATCCTCAAACTTTTCGAAACAGTCAGCACCTTCCTTTTCATATTCCAATAGCCAATCAAATACAATCTCGATCTGAAAAGCGGAATCGGAGCCAAATTCATCTTCGGTATCATCTAATGAGAGCCATTGGTCGCGAACTATTCTTTTCAAGGCATCCAGCTCTTTTATGTGTACAGATCGGTCTGCCATTGCGATCGAATAGAACAGACAACCGACTTTTTGATAAAATGTATTGCCGACTTCTGATGAACTTGAAAGTGTCATGATACTATGGTTGTGGTAATAAATGTAGGGCAATCATATACCAAATTTGATGATATAAATCAGTTAATGACTACATTTGAGCATATGGAGGTTTTCGAAAAGGTCGGCGGTATTTTCAGGTTACTTGCTGAGGCTGTTTCTGAAGGTATTTTAGTGGTCAACAGCAAAAGCCTAGTAGTGGGCTGCAATGGTTCGGCCTACCAAATGTTTGGTTATGAAGAAGGAGAATTGCTCAACCGACCATTGAACGTCTTGATACCCCATCGATTTCACGATTCCCATGACGGACACGTGAAAAAATTTTTGCTGGGAGGTGAGAAAAGGCGTATGGGCGTCGGATTGGATCTGTACGGTATTCGTAAGAACGGTGACCAGTTTCCCCTAGAAGTAGGGCTAAATCCATTTGAACTATCTGGCAACACCTATGTTATGGCCCTTATTCTTGATGTGACACACCGAAAAGAGCAAGAGTCGCATATCAAAAGACTAAATACTGAATTAGAGCAAAAAATCATACTCCGCACCCAAGAGTTACAAGATAAGGTTTCTGAACTCAAGGAAGAGGTCAAGAGAAGAAAAGAAGCAGAAGAAAGGACCAATGAAGCACTTCAAAGAGAAAAGGAACTGGGTGAGTTGAAGACTAAGTTTTTGTCGATGGTATCGCACGAGTTCAAAACGCCGCTCAGTGCCATACTTACTTCTACAGCCTTGCTCTCAAAATATACACAGACCGAGCAGCAAGAGAAACGCAACAAACACTTGAACACGATAAAGGGCAAGGTCAAATATCTTGACAATATCTTGAGTGATTTTCTTTCGGTGGAAAAATTGGAATCAGGGAAAATCAAATATAATATTCACGTTTTTCCTTTGAGCAAAGTGATCAATGAGGTGGTATATGGCTCTAACATGTTATTGAAAGCCGGACAAAAAATACTGTACCCTAATAACATCGATGAAATCGTTCTTGAATTTGATGAGAAGATATTAGAACTTGTATTGTCAAATCTCATCAATAATGCCATCAAATATTCTTCAGAAGACTCCACCATCGATTTACAGGTAGAAAGGGGTGGGAAAGACATAGCCATTAGGGTCATCGACCAGGGCATTGGTATACCTGAAGACGATCAGAAGTATATATTCGACCGCTATTATAGGGCTGCCAACGCTCTTTTGACTCAAGGTACCGGCATTGGGTTGAACATTGCCAAAGCCCATCTTGAAAACTTAGGGGGCAGTATTATCTTTACAAGTGTGGTAAACGAGGGAACAACATTTGAATTGAGGCTTCCTCTTAAAAGCTCTAAATTAGAAGTATGAAAAAAATACTCCTGATAGAAGATGATACGGCACTTAGGAACAACACGACCGAGCTACTGGAGATTTCTGGATATGAAATTGTTTCGGCACCCAACGGTAGAATTGGGGTAGAAAAGGCCCGGTCATATCGACCCGATATCATTATTTGCGACATCATGATGCCCGAGATGGACGGGTATAGTGTGCTAAAAGAATTGTCAGGAGATTTGCAAACCAAACATATACCCTTCATTTTTTTGTCAGCGAAGACCGAACGCTCAGAAATTAGAAAGGGAATGGATATGGGCGCCGATGATTATCTTACCAAGCCTTTTGAAGAAGAAGAGCTTATCAGTGCCGTTGAAAGTAGACTGGCAAAGGCACAGTTACTGACCGAAAAAGCCGCAAGTGGTTTTCGTGACATGGAAACTGATGATCAAGAGATGCATTCCCTGCACCAACTAAAAAACTTCATCGATGATAACGGCATAGTCGAAAAGTTTGAGAAGGGGGCATTGATATTTGACGAGAATGCCCATGCCAACCATGTATTTTTGATATCGAAAGGCGTGGTAAAATGCCATCGAATGGATGAAGAAGGAAAAGAACTGATCACAGGTCTCTACCATGCCGATAATTTTTTGGGACTGACCTCTTTTTTTGAGAATGTCACCTATCAAGAAAGTGCCACGGCCGTAGAGAAAGTTGAAGTGGCGAAAATATCAAAGACCAATCTCAGACGGATACTCGAAAAAAACAGGGATGTTTCATTGGAATTGATGGAACTGCTATCATCGAACATCTCGGGCTATAAAGACAAATTGTTGCAAATGGCCTACGGTTCTGTTCGAAAAAAAACGGCTCGAACCTTATTGCAGTTTGCCAAGATACTTGACAAGGGGCCCGATCAACCGATTAACATCGCCCGAAGTGATTTGGCCAGTGTTGCCGGCATAGCTACGGAAAGCCTTATTCGAACCCTTTCTACTTTTAAAAAGGAGGGTCTTATCGAAATCGGTGGAAGGAACATTAAGATAGTGGATTTAAGCGCTCTCAAATCGGTCATTTGACCTAACCCCTGACTTTCCCCAAAACCTCCTCTAAACTGACAATTGTCATTTTTTCAAGCTCGGCACAGACCTAGATTTGTAGGGTAAGTGAAAAACAGAATGAAAAACATCCTCATTCCAACAGATTTTTCTGAAGATGCTTGGAAAGCGATTCAGTATGCCCAATTGTTGTTTAAGGGCCAAGAATGCAACTTTTTTTGCTTACATGTCAGCGAAAGAATCGATCACCCGATCGTTGCCGTTGATACTAAAAACCCAAATGGGGCTTTCACGGCCACTGACCCAAGAATAACCTCCACAAAAAAGCAACTGTATGATTTTTTGAAGAGTGCCGAATCACTCGCTGCAGATGAGCAACACCATTTTTTTGCCGTCAACGACCATGGGTTTTTCACCGATGCTGTCAAAAAACAGGCAAAGGAGAAAAAAATTGATCTGATCGTAATGGGCACCAAAGGTGCCACAGGACTAAGAAAGAGGATAATAGGCAGCAATACGGGCGATGTCATCACCAAAGTGCCCTATAATACACTGGTCATTCCGAAAGAAACGAATCTCAAAAAGCCCGAAGAGATCGCTTTTCCGACTGATTACAACATTTTCTATCCCCATAAAATACTGGAAGCTCTTTCAGGAATGATGCATTTGGGTGATGATAGTAATTTCAGGGTCATGCACGTAACAAAATTGCAAGGTATTCTTACCCAAGAGCAAAAAAAGAACCAAGAGTATCTATGTGATTTTCTCGATGAGACTTTTCCGGGCAGACATAGTTCGCATATGCTGACCAATAAAAGTGTAAATGCCGCTATACAATGTTTTGTTGAGAGTAGGGACATTGACATGATTATCATGGTGGCCAAAAACCTCAATTTTTTGCAGCAGATGCTGTTCGATCCATTGGTCGAGAAAATCAGCTTTCATACCAATGTACCTTTTTTCGTGATTCATGAATAAAGACTTTTACCGATTACTTTTCAGATTGACCAATATCATAGTTTGCAAAATTGTATCACCATATTTTTAAGGACAAACGATTTTGTTAAGAAACGAGCCACAACGATTCTTGATGCCAACATGAAGTTCAATTGCGAATTACAGCAGCCCACCGTCAAGGTAGGTCTGACCGATTAAAACAAAAAATCAAAAGATGAAAACGGTCTTGATTCCCACTGACTTTTCTGAAAACGCGCGTCATGCCATAGACTTTGCCGAGAAGCTCTATTGGTGTGAACGTACCCATTTTTGCTTGCTGCATGCCTATGCCGATGAGGTATATGGTGAATTTAAAAATGTAGATCAAAATGAATTCGAGAGACAAAAAGAGAGGGTTTCAAAGAGAGTGAAAGCACAACTTTCGGCTCTTGTCGATAATGTTACCGAGACACCGCCCAACCCAAAACACACCTTTGAGAAAATCAGTGCATTTGAATCATTGGTCGATGCGGTAAACGATGTGGCCAACCAAAAGAACGTTGATCTGGTCGTTATGGGCACCCGGGGCAAAAACGAAGAAGCAAAGATCACTTTTGGGAGTCACACGGTACAGGTTTTCAAATATGTAAGTTGCCCAGTGTTGGCAATACCTATGGAGTTTGCTTATCGGCAACCAAAAAAAATATTGTTTACGACCGACTATATGTTGCCTTTCAAGAGAAGGGAAATAAAATTGTTGGCCGATGTGGCCCGTAACTTCAAATCAGAGATCCACTGCCTTCATATATCCGATTTTGACGATTTGAGCCATAGACAATTAGACAACAAACGGTTTTTAAGGGAAACCTGTGCCAATTGCTATATGTCATTCGAGAGAACTGAGGTAAGAAACAAAACAGAAGCTATCATGACCCATATCAAAGAACACGACATTGACCTTTTGGTCATGGTAAACTCTAGGCATTCTTTTTTTGAAGATATGTTGTACCGATCAACGGTCGATGAAATTGGCCTTACGGCCAAGATTCCTTTTTTGGTCATGCAGAACCTACCAAGATGAATTAATAGAACGTTGTGAAACATATATTGCTGCCCACCGATTTTTCTGATGATGCTTATGGTGCCTCGGCGTATGCTTTTCAACTTTTCAGCGATACGGCCTGCAGGTTCTACCTCATGCATACCTATGCCCCTGCCATTTATAGGGCCGAGTATGTGATTCACCATCCGGGTCAGGTCGGTTTCGGCGATGTTTATCAAACCCTCGCCATGAATAAATTGCAAGAGGCGAAAAAAAAACTTGGCGAGAAACTCCAAAATCCCAAACACGATATGGTGCTTCACACGGCTTTCAACACTTTGGTCGATGAAGTTCAAGAAACCGTAAAAAATGAAGGTATAGATTTGATTGTCATGGGTACCCAGGGAGCCACAGGTGCCAAAGAGATTTTTTTGGGAACCAATACGGTTCATGTGATGAAGAAGACCAAAGTCCCTTTATTGACAATTCCGCCAAACACTGCTTTTGAAAAAATCAAGAAGATTCTTTTTCCGACCGATTATGAAGTTGATTACACTGCCGAACAGCTAGAGATCATGAAATATATTGCCCTAGAACATGACTCGAGTATCGAGATAATGCACGTTTCAACTGGGTATGAACTTACCAAAGAACAACAAAAGAATAAGGCCAGACTCAAAGCGATCTTCAACGAATTGCCACATCGGTTTCACGACTGGCCAAGTGAAGAAATCATAACGGCCATTAATAATTTTCAATCAGGGCATGGCGCACAACTCTTGGCCATGATCCGCAACAAGCATACGTTTATTGAAAGACTTTTTGTAGAACCTGTGGTTAAAAAAATTGGCTTTCACACCACCATACCCTTTTTGATCATACCGCAAGAATTTTAAAGTTTTTGAAGAAGATGATACATATACTTGTACCTACCGATTTTTCCCATGACGCTTACAATGCCCTCTTTTTTGCGGCAAAAATGTACAAAGAAGAAATGTGCACCTTTCATCTCTTACATGTGTACGACGATCATTCTCCAATGAAGAAAGACTTCAGTGATGAGAACAGTTCAAAAACATTGGCAGATTTTCTCAGTGAAAGGGCAAGTGAATTTTTAAGAGAGACTTGTCATCGAATAGTACTTGATCTTGACAAAAATTCCCTGCACGATTTCAAGACCACCGGTTGCCAAGGTCAATTGACAAAGGAGGTGAAACGTTATGTCGATGATCAGGCCATTGATTTGGTGGTGATGGGCAATAAGGGCCAAACAGGAGCCAAAGAACTGTATTTCGGGGGCAATACCATGGATGTGGTAAAAACCGACCTGAAGCGTCCTGTTCTATGCGTACCAAAACAAATTGATTTTGTTCCCTTGACAAAAATCACCTTTGTAACTGATTTTGAAGAAGTCGATCCCAAGCGTTTGACGCATTTGGCCAAGTTGGCCGATTTGCACAAAAGCGAGGTACATATCGTGCACATTCTTGAAAAATCAAATTTGGATATCCGGCAAGCTGAAAACAAAGATAAGTTGCTCTCGATATTCAGGGCCAATCCGCCCATTGTTCATTTGCCCCATAATGGCAGGTCAAAAGTAGGCATCATACGTGATTTTTTGGCCAAGAATGGTACACAACTATTGGCCATGACGTACCACCAACATTTTTTTATTGAAAAATTGTTCAGGGAACCCATTATTTTAGATTTGAGCAACCTTATTGAAATCCCATTTATGATATTGCCCGATGATGATTGAATTGGGCACGAAAGCTAGTAAAAAATTGAATAGCGTATAACATGAAGCAAATAGGAATTTGGCTTGACAAAGAAAAGGCGCACGTGGTGACCCTACACCATGGTGATGAAACGTTTGAAACAATTCAATCAGAATTGGAATTCTTCAATCCCAAGGGCGGTTCACGCTCGAAGACCCGTTGGGGGCCGCAAGAGGTCGTTCAGGACAGTCGGTATCTAGAACGTGAAAAGCAACAATTACAGCGATACTTTGATCGGATCATATCCATAGTAGGCAAGGCAGATGAGCTTGGCATTTTTGGTCCGGCGGAAACAGGTAAAAAACTCGAAAAGTTCATTGAAGAAAAGCACCCATTGCTAACACAAAAAGTGAAGACGGTCAAAAAAGCCGATAGTATGACCGACAATCAAATCAAGGCCTTGGTCCGGGATTTTTTTGCGGGATCCGGATAGGATTTTCTGTTCATTGACGAACAGGCCTGTCTTTATTGGCAATATAAATTCATTTCTAGACTGACTGAAATCATTTTTAATCTGCATTTAATGCGATACATTTCTTTTTGAACCCGATTTTCGAACAATGAAGAACTTCTCTATCAACAAAAAAGAAAACAAACGTACAGAAGAACTGCACTGGGAAACCCAGCAGTGGAAATCAGACCTACAGTTTGTTGAAGACGAGATCATCTTCATCGAGCAATTGCTGAATTCATATGCCTTTGAACCCAATACGCCCAATTTGTTCGAAAGACTGCAACATTTTTTGAAGCACTTGGAACATTTCAAAAAAAGAAAGTCTGAATTGGTATCGGTACTCGCCAAAGATGATAATGATCTTGGTAGAATATTGGAAAGCACCGATAACGTTTTTGAAACGGCCTATTATAAAAAGCACGATGAACTGCGTTCAGAAATGAAAAGTGCGATGAAGCAATTTCAACAATTAAAATTGGAAATATTCAATTATACAGGTGGTATTTTAAGAAATTGAGATCATGAAGACAACGAGGTATTCTTATTTTGAATGGATAAGCGCAGAAGAGATGCACGAGCAATCAAAAGAGTGGTTTTTAGAACTGAGCTTTATACGCGATGAGCAACGTTTTTTGAATGATCTGATCAGGGAACATACCCTCAATCTGTTGGATGAAAAACTATTTGAAGAAAGCAAGGGCTTGGTGGGATCATTATTAGATACCGAAAAAGAAATCATTTCCCTTTTTAAAGAGGTACAGAAGCACAAAAACCAATTAGAGATCATGGTTGATGAGGTAGACCAGCCTGAGATGGAAAAGGCCTATCAGAAATCACATCAGGCCATCTCTAAAAAAATGAATGGGTATTTGGCGCAATATCGATCGATCAAAGAAAAAATCTTTCGGTTGCTGACAACGGTACTTAAGAAAAAGAAGCAGCGTAGGTTGCTCGAATAAGAGTTGGGGCAAGATAAGGCCGTTGCAGCAGACTATCGCACCCATAGTAATTTTTAAAAACAAGGTCATGAAAAAATTGTTGTTATTTTCCACGGTTTTAATTTTTCTTTTCAGTTGCTCATCTACCAGTCTGGTGAGCAGTTGGAAGAATCCGGACATAGTCATTTTTGATGCGTACAAAGTACTGATAGTCGGTATGGCCTCTGATGCCGAAGCCCGGGAAGAGTTTGAGACCCAAATGAAAAAAAAGTTTGATGAACATGAGGTAGAATCATTCAGAAGCATTGATCTGTTCGATGTAGAATTCACTGCGTCAAGACAATCTGAAGAACAACTCTCAGAAGTCGAACAGCAGTTATTGGACAAAGATTTTGACGCCATATTGTTCACCAAGGTCGTAGGCTCTGAAAACAGAAAGATATTCAAGAAAAAAATGGGAAATCTTGGCGATTACTACGGCAATTTCAGTGATGATTACCTAGATCATCAAGACATTTACTATGAAACAGGTTACTATGACAACTTCACCGTATACCATGCTGAAACCTCGTTATACTGCATTTGTGTGGGCAAAGAACGCGAACTTATCTGGCGTGGTGTCATTGATATTACCGACCCAAAGAACATGAAAAAAACGGTCAAAGAGTATGTGAGATTGGTGGTCTTTGCACTAGAGGAACAAAATATCATATTCAGAAAGCCCTTGACAGAAGACCTTGCCAAACGCTAAGCTATCTTTTTGATGCGTCTGCTATAGTAAGGGGCTAAAGATTCTCGCCATGCCCTCAAAGAGTCTATGGACCCAAGGTCTTTTTATGTATTCCTCATGATCCAAAATGCGGCACTTGTGATAATCTTCAATGAAATTGTGCTTTAAGAGCGAAGCAAAGTCTTTGTCATAGATCAGGGCGTTCACTTCATAGTTTTGCTGAAAGCTGCGATTATCAAAATTGGCGGTGCCGATGCTGACCATATGGTCATCACTGACCATGATTTTGCTGTGCAAGAAACCATCGGGGTATAGATATATTTTTATTCCCGCTTTCAGAAAAGCTTCAAAATAAGAGCGTACACACCAACCCACCAATTTGCTGTCAGCTTTTTTTGATACCATTAACCTGACATCCAGTCCTGTAAGTGAAGCGGTCTGAAGGGCCAGCAAAATTGCCCTGCTGGGAATGATATAAGGGTTGGTGATGTATATATACTCTTTCGCCCCATTGATGATGGCAAAATATACCTGTTCTATGGTCGAAAAGTCATCATCGGGCCCGCTGGGCACTATTTGAACAGGTAAAGGTGAAACCGATTTTTTGGGCTTCCTTTCTAGGGCGAGGTTTATCTTTTGCCGTGATGCCAAATACCAATCCATGGCAAATACACGATTTAGATGATGGGCTGCTTCCCCTTGTATTTGCAAGTGCATATCATGCCATCTGCCGAGCTCGGGATCACCCTTGAGATATTTATCAGAAATGTTGATGCCCCCCGTAAAGCCGATTTCATCATCAACGACAATAATCTTTCTGTGGTTGCGGTAGTTGATCGATGAAAACAGCCTGCCAAACCGAATGGGAAAAAAAGCATAGGTTTCTACCCCTGCAGATTTCAATTTTTCAAGATACTTACCGCTTAAGGAATAGCTGCCAATACTATCATAGATAAGCCGCACCTTTACACCTTGTTTCGTTTTGTGCTTGAAAAGTTCTAAAAGACGATCGGCCAGTGCTCCTTCTTCAAAAATATAGTACTGAATATGAATATGGTGTTTTGCCCCATTAAGGGCTTTGAATATATGTTCGAAAGTAACTTGGCCATCTTTTAGGGGCAGCACAGCATTGTGTACCGTAATTTGACTGTTGGCTATATTCTTGGCCAGTTCGATGATTTTGATGTTTTCTGAAAAAAGGTTCTCGTTATGGCCATCGAAAGAAAAGAATTGAGGTTTTGGTTGTTTTAGGTCATGGAATTTTTGTTTTCTACGGTTTCTGCCCAAAAGTAAATACAACAGAATGCCCCCGACAGGTATGGTGAAAATCGCCAGTAGCCATCCCAACGTCTTGGCGGGCCTGGCACCGTTCAATAGAATACTGACCATCAAGACGATGGCAACGAGAATGTATACTACCAAAATAACGACAACCCACATGACGACATCAAATTAAAAGGTTGCCCGGTCAATTTTCATGACATCGGTCATTCTCGGGATCAATAGATTATAAGAAGTGGATAGAGAACAAAAAACCCACCATTGAGGTGGGTGTTGAGGAGGTGACCTGACTGGGGCTCGAACCCAGGACCCTCTCCTTAAAAGGGAGATGCTCTACCAACTGAGCTATCAGGTCAAATCGCGGTTTGCGGGTGCAAATATAACACCAATTATCTATTCCACAAGTTGAATTAATGATAAATTTGTGATTCTAAAAAACAGGGAACAAAACACTCGATGAAGATAGTTTTAATAGGATATATGGGCAGCGGAAAATCTACTGTTGGCAACCTTCTCGCCAAGAAATTGAACCTCGCATTCATAGATTTGGACCAAGCGATCGAAGAGCAAGAAAAAATCTCGGTTCTCGAAATATTTGAAAAACATGGCGAAATTTTTTTTAGAAGAAAAGAAACCGAGGTGCTCAAAAGACTTTTGGCCGAGAAAGAAGATAGGGTACTTGCCACCGGTGGGGGTACGCCTTGCTATGGTCACAATATGGAGCAGATCGAAAAGAGTGCAGCTAAATCGATCTACCTAAAACTGTCCATTCAAGCCTTGGTCGATCGCATACGCCATGAAAAAGCCGAAAGACCTCTGGTAAGTACCTTGGCCGATGAAGACTTTCCCGAGTTTATAGGCAAGCATCTCTTTGAGCGAACACCTTTCTATGAGCGTGCCGATGAGGTTGTGTTCTGTGATGGTAAAACTTCCGAAGAAATTGTTGATGAAATACTTTTATCACTCTAAATATACAGCATCGTTTTTGGTCTTGAAGACCACTTTTACGTGCTCGTTCAGTGAGGTAGATAACGAAATGCCCTTAAAGTCAGCTTTCACCGGAAATCTTTTATGGTTTCGGTTTACCAGAACCGCGGTCTTCAATTGTTTTAGGGGGGTCTTCAGAAAATGGTGTACGCCATAGATCAACGTTGCACCAGAATTCAAGACATCATCGACCAATACGATCGACTTATTTCTATAATCATTTTCACCAAGCGAGGTCTTGACACCACTTTTTAATGGATTGTCTTTGTTCATGCTGACTTCACAAAGGGTAATTCTTGATTGGGTGATATCTTCGAGTACGGCCGAAATCTTTTTGGCAAAGCTCATTCCCCCTCCCTTTATACCGGCAACCACGATTTCTTTTTCATCGACATTGCTTTCATAGATTTGATAGGCAATACGTCGAATTTTATGCTGTATTTTTTCGTGCGAGAGAATGCGGTCTGCCATGGTGATAGTTTATGTAAAAATAAGCAAACAGATTATTCCGTTTCGTCTAAATACCCCTCAATATCACGGCGATCTTTTTTGGTGGGCCGACCAGTACCTTTTTTTCGGTAATGCTCTTTGGCATGTTTCAACAGTTCTTTGTGGGCAAAGGCCTCTTGGGGGGTGGTATCTTTACGGTAGATATCGACCAATTTGGCACTGACCCGATTATTGGGCAGGTCTAAAACCGTAAACTGGTAATCGATTTGATTTTTTCTAAGCATTATGGTATCGGTGGCGAATAC
>JANQOD010000074.1 GCA_028289745.1 Allomuricauda sp.
GCAATGAGGGCAAAACTTTGAAAATTACCAAGCAGAATCCTGCCATTTTTTCAGAAGGGGCCTGGGTGCAGTTTCTCTTTCTTTTAAAATTTTGGATGGGAGATTCTTCACCCCGATTTGAAAAGACCGACATGGCCATCGAAAAATCGGTGACCACGATATTCGATGTGTTCGACAATACCCCTTTGGACAGTATTATCGACCTTGGGAAATTTCTTTACAAAGAAACCTTTGCATAATTGATCATGAAGACCCTTGACAGTATTCCTACCGGAAAAATTGAACGTGCCGGCAAGTTGGTGAAGACAGGGGTCAAGATTGGTGGCAATTATGTGAAATATTATGGTAAGAAACTGGTCAATCCAGATTTGACAAAAGACGAGTTGAATGAAAACAATGCCAGTGATATCTACAATGGCCTGAAGAGTCTTAAGGGCAGCGCCCTTAAAGTGGCCCAAATGTTGAGCATGGAGAAAAATCTTCTGCCCAAGGCGTATGTAGAAAAGTTTTCGCTGTCTCAATTCTCGGTTCCACCCCTTTCTGCGCCATTGGTGCGCAAGACCTTTAAAGAATACTTCGGCAAGTATCCGGAAGCATTGTTTGATGCCTTTGAAAAAGATTCAGTCAATGCCGCCAGTATTGGGCAGGTGCACCGCGCCCAAAAAGATGGTATGGAGCTCGCGGTGAAAATACAATATCCTGGGGTAGCCCAAAGTATAAGCAGCGATTTGGCCATTGTGAAGCCCATCGCCATTCGTATGTTCAATTTACAGGGAAAAGATTCTGACAAATACTTCAAAGAGGTTGAAGGAAAACTGATCGAAGAGACGAACTACCTTCTTGAACTGCAGCAGAGCCAAGAAATAACCCAGGCTTGTGGGGTCATTCCCAATATTGAATTCCCCAAGTATTATCCTGAACTGTCAAGTGAGCGCATTTTGACCATGGACTGGATGACTGGCCGGCATTTGGGAGAGTTTGTCAAAACCGATTTTTCACAGGAAACCGGAAACAAGATAGGGCAGGCCCTTTGGGATTTTTACATGTTTCAGATCCACATACTGCGAAAAGTACATGCCGATCCCCATCCCGGTAATTTTTTGATCAACGATGAAGAAAAACTGATTGCCATTGATTTTGGCTGTATCAAGAAAATACCGAATGAGTTCTATGAGCCTTACTTCGAACTGGCCCAGAAAGACAATATCGACGATGACCGGGTATTCATGAAAAAGCTCTACGAACTTGAAATTCTCACCCAGACAGACTCTAAAGAAGAATTGCGGTTCTTTAAGGCACTTTTTAAAGAAATGCTGACCATTTTTACCTCACCGTTCAATGGGGAGGTATTTGACTTTGGTTCACCCATTTTTTGGAACAAAATCGCTGATTTGGGCGAAAGGTATTCAAAAGACGAACAGATTCGAAAAATGAACGGCAACAGGGGATCAAAGCACTTTCTGTACATGAACCGTACATTTTTTGGGCTTTACAACCTGCTTCATGATCTACGGGCCAAGGTCGAGGTCAATAATTTTAGAAAATATCTTGATTGACCTAGCGTTTTTGTCCTGAAGACTCCTCTACTGGTGCCGTCTCGGCATTCTTCGTATATTTTTCAAGCCATTGGTCTTGCTCCCAGAGCAAATGTAAAATACTTTCCTTGGCCCTATATCCATGGCTTTCTTTTGGTAGCATGACCAAGCGCACCGTGGCGCCCAAACCTTTCAAGGCATTGAAATACCTTTCGCTCTGCATAGGGTAGGTACCTGAATTATTGTCAGCTTCACCATGTATCAGCAATAACGGGGTCTTCATTTTTTCGGCATGCATAAAAGGCGACATGGTATAGTAAACCTCTGGTGCTTCCCAATAATTGCGTTCTTCACTTTGAAAACCAAATGGGGTCAAAGTTCGGTTATAGGCCCCACTTCGTGCGATTCCCGCAGCAAAAAGATCGGAATGTGACAACAGGTTTGCCACCATAAATGCGCCATAGCTATGGCCGCCTACGGCAACTCGGTCTTTGTCGATGTAACCAAGGGCATCGACCGCATCAATGGCCGCTTTTGCATTGGCCACCAGTTGGGTTCTAAACGTATCGTTGGGTTGTTCATCTCCTTCACCGATGATGGGAAAAGCGGCATCATCCAGAACAACATAGCCTTTGGTGACCCAATAAATGGGCGAACCCCAATATGGGTAGGTGAACTCATTTGGGTTTTGGGTGTTCTGTGATGCACTGTTCTTGTCTTTGTATTCTCGGGGGTATGCCCAAAGGATCATGGGCATTTTTTCTTTTTTAGATGTATCATGGCCCACTGGCAAATAGAGGGTTCCGGTAAGTTCGAGGCCGTCTTCACGATTATAGGTGATAACCTCTTTATGCACATTTTGAAGACTTTTGAATGGATTTTCAAAATCAGTGAGTTGTACTGTGGCTTTTTTCTTAACTAAGCTTTTGAAGTAAAAATTCGGAAATTCGTTTGGTGATTCAATCAGCGCCAACAGTTCATCTTTATCGATATTATAATCGATCAACCGCTCTTTTTTTCCTTCGAGTTTTGAAGTGTACAGACGGATTTTTTTCTGGGTTTTTAGATTTATTTTGTCAGCGAAAGGAAACTGTCCGCTTTCAGTAAACCCGTCTCCCAGCAGATAAGCATCATTTCCTTTTAAGGCCAACACCTGTACTCCATTTTTGTTACGCTTTGTAACAAAACGACCTGGGTCAGAATATCTATCTTGATAATTTCTGTCTGAAATGATTTTCGGAGTTTCTTCACCGTATGAAGGATTGAAAAGATAGGTCTTGGTATTACGATTGTTCCACCAGTAATCATATGCGATGGCCATTTTGTCATTTCCCCAATTGATCCATCGAAAACGATTTTTGATTTTAAGCAAACTTTTTGGGTTTGCCGTGAATGGGGCCTCCAATTCAAAAATTTCATCTCGGTATTCTACCTCGTTTTCAGGGTCACCACCATCTAAGGCTTCAGTGTAATAAAGTGTTGAAGGCCTATCATTTCGCCAATTCACATTGCGCATACCTGTTCGAACGGCCATGAATCCTTTGGGCAAATCTTCTATCAAAGGCACTTCGAGCAAGGTGGTGACCAAACCGCCGTCATTTTTGTAGATATTGGTAGTAAAAGGAAACCTGTAATAGGGCACCAAATAAGAGAATGGCTTTTCTATTGTTGTGACCATCACATAATTGCCATCGGGTGAAAAGCCGATGCTGCTATAAAGGTCAGCTTTTTTCCAGAGCTTCTTGCTACCATCCAATGCAACGCGGTATAGGGTTGAACGTGCCAGCTGCTCGAAATTAAATTCATCGTTCGGGTTTTTCAACAGATCTTGATAGGTGCGGTTTTGTGCTTTTTTGCCATCGTTTGAAGAAATGGTGGGTCCCTGAGGTACCGCCTCTGAAGCATTGATCAATGGCATACGATTTTCAGGTAACAATTTTACCAATATTGACTGCCCGTCTTTGAACCAGTTGATGGCATCGCGCATATTTACATTCATATTCGGACCCGTCAATTTTTTGGCAGAGGCCGATGCAATGTCGATTATCCACAGCTCTACGCCGTCTTGAGTGGTATTGGTCATGGCTACCTTACTTTGGTCAGGTGACCAGCTATAATTTGCCAAACGGGCATTTTTGGGCAGACCTTCTACCTGTACGGCTTGGTCATCGCCCTTTTTTTGCACCTTGACATTGTTGTAGTAATTGGTTCGGCTTCCAATATTGGTCTTCGGATTGATACGAAGCCCGGCCAAACGCATCTCTTTTTCAGAAAGTTCAGCAATGCTCTTGTATTGATTTCGGTATAGCAAAACCATATAACTCCCATCATCGGCGAGTCGAACCGAAGGTGCCAAAGGGGCATCGACAAGTTGTAAAATTTCTTCTGATGGTTTTTGGTAGGTGAGTTTTTCTTGAGCGTTTAAGAAAACGATGAATAAAAATGTTAAAAGAACTGAGAGTTTTTTCATGATAGTATCGTTGAATTGGCTTTTACATAAAAAGTATCTCTAAAAATAACGGTTTTTAAGGGAAAGCGGAATACATGAAGATGTTTTTTGACAAGGATCAAGAAAATATTCTGTTGGTAAATTGATACGATATGCCTTTATTTTCGATCTTTTTTCTTTCTAGTAGGGATATATTTTTTACTTTACATATTGCATAGATGGTTCTTTATTGAGAATCAATAACTTGTATGTTCATGTACAATTCAAAAATAATAGGTCTTGGCCATTTTGTACCCGAAAACGTAGTCACCAATGATGATTTATCAAAAGTGATGGATACCAGTGACGAATGGATACAAGAGCGAACAGGGATCCAAGAACGCCGTCATGTCATCAAGGGTGATGACACTACTACTTCTATGGGGGTAAAAGCTGCCAAAATTGCCATTGAGCGGGCAGGAATCGATAAAGACGATATTGACTTCATCATTTTTGCTACCTTGAGTCCAGACTATTATTTTCCTGGGCCAGGGGTATTGGTACAACGAGATTTGGATATCAAGACGGTTGGGGCCCTCGATGTGCGCAACCAGTGTTCGGGCTTTGTTTATGGGCTTTCTGTTGCCGATCAATACGTGAAGAGCGGTATGTACAAAAATGTGCTGGTCATTGGTTCTGAACTACATTCTCATGGTTTGGATATGACCACTCGGGGCCGCGGGGTGTCCGTAATTTTTGGCGACGGTGCCGGTGCCGCTGTGGTCAGTAGGGAAGAGGATGCTTCTAAGGGCATTCTCTCTTCACACTTACATTCTGAGGGGCAACACGCCGAAGAACTGTCTTTGATAGCTCCTGGAATGGGCAAGCGTTGGGTTATCGACATCATTGAAGACAACGACCCAAACGATGAATCGTACTATCCTTACATGAATGGGCAGTTTGTTTTCAAAAACGCCGTGGTACGCTTTATCGAGGTCATCATGGAAGGATTACAAAAGAACGGTCTGCAACCGTCAGATATCGATATGTTGATTCCGCATCAGGCAAATCTTCGTATCTCACAATTCGTACAAAAGAAATTCGGCCTTACAGATAATCAAGTATTCAACAATATCACGCACTACGGTAATACTACGGCGGCCTCGATACCCATTGCACTCACCGAAGCTTGGGAAGAAGGTAAAATCAAAGATGGTGATCTGGTGGTGCTTGCTGCCTTTGGCAGTGGGTTTACTTGGGGCAGTGTAATCATTAGATGGTAGAATTATGGGCAAACGCATGTCTAAACTGACCCCCAGGCTTATAGATTTCATCGAAGGGCAGCATCTTTTTTTTGTCGCCACGGCGATGAATGCAGGGCATATCAATCTTTCACCTAAGGGATTGGAATCTTTCAAGGTCATCAATGCACAAAAAGTTGTTTGGATGAATTTGACCGGTAGCGGAAATGAAACCGCTACCCATTTGATGCATGATGGGCGTATGACCATTATGTTCTGTGCTTTTGAAGGCGCGCCAATGATCCTTAGACTTTATGGTACCGCTAGGGCCTACCATAAGTACGATGGTTCGTGGAATGAGTATATCGCACTTTTTCCTGAGATGACAGGGGCAAGGCAATTGGTCGAGATGCAGATCGACCTGGTACAGATTTCATGCGGTTTCGGAGTGCCATTGATGGCGTATAGACAACAACGCCAAGAATTGGTCAACTGGGCCGAAGAAAAAGGGGAGAAAGGAATAGAAGAATATTGGGAAAAGAAGAATATGACAAGTCTTGATGGTCATGAGACCAACATATTCGAATAAAACAAAACCCCGATAAAATCGGGGTTTTTTATTGATAAGCCTTAAAAAGAACTAACCAACCAATATTCAGCATCAAGGCAAATCAATAGTCTTTATAAAATTCCGCCACCGGC
>JANQOD010000108.1 GCA_028289745.1 Allomuricauda sp.
GATCAAACCGGCCAATGTAATCGGAATATCCAAGAAGGCTTCTTGTTCGACATCGGCACCGTTTAAAATAGCGGGTCTGGCCTGCGCCACCGTACCTAATTTTTCAAATTTGATTTCATCAAACCAAAGAACATATCCGCTTTCATCGTCTTCATTCTCCGCACCTTCGGCCAACCAAAACAAACCTGTTAGGTTATTTAACTTAGAGGCATCTGGTATGGGAATCACATATTTCTCCCATCGGGTACTGACTTGCAAATTTTGCATCGTCACTTGAAATTTATTGTTGGTACTCCCATCAATACCAAACCCAATTTCGTTGACATCTGCGGCTTTTGAAGCCTTGGCATAAAATGTCAGCGCATCAAAACCAGAAACGTCCCTATTGGCGGTTGTGTTAAAGGCAGCGCCTACAAAACCATTGCCAAAGAAGGGCACATCAAACCGCATTGATGCGTTGCCCGCAAAAGCCTCATCGGTATCTACACTAAAGGCTTCAGGGTCAGCACCACCGTCCACAAAGGGAAAATAGTCCAATCCTGCAGAAAAAGTATCGATGAAGACATCGCCATTCGGCGGGAAGGTGGCAAACTCCACATCATCTGAAAAGTCTCTTTCACAGCTTGAAAAAGCAATGAGCGCCAAGCCAAAAAGAAGTACAAAACGTGTATTGATATATTTAGAATTTTTCATTTTTCAATCTTTTTATTTCCCAATATTGATGTGTATATAGGTCATGATTTCCCATTCGTTACCGTTGTCAAACCCGACCGGACTTATCGTGGGCTCATTTGAAGATCCTTCCCCGGCATTTGGTAAATATCTCGGTGAGAATTCATTCAGTGATCGCCATATGCCACGTATGCCCACCTGTGTACTTGGCAAGATGAACCAATCGGGCTTGCCCAAGGTGGTCGATATATCCAACATCAATTGTACCGGGTAGGTCAAGTTGAAGTCTCGATGGTAGTCAAATGGACCCCAATCATTGATTTTTTGTTCGTAGCGCAGCTTGAAGTTTTTGTAGATCATTCGAACGTCTCCGCCAAAACGATTGATCAATCGTTGTGAATCTCCATTTCCTTGTCCGTTACCATAGTAAAAATTACCGATAATGCCTAGGTCCGGGCCAATTTTTGAGACCATTCTAGAATGAACCTCCCAAAGGTCTTGCGCTGGTGCTGAATTGGGAAAGGCGAAGAACGTTCGATCGGCCTGGAAACCGATATGGGCATCCATGGTCGTGGGCAGGTGACGGTATACAAAGCCCAGATTCATGGCGAACTTGGCATCTTCGGCCCTGTCATTGTCCCATTCATACATCCAAGTACCCGGTGTAGGGTCATAGGTGAAAAGTATCTCCCCAGCTGTGGTTTCACGGTTCGCCCGAACGGAGAAAGGATCATCAATAATATTCCGCAATCGCCCAGGGCCTTGAACATCTTGTGGCATGGCCTCAACCAGTGGTTTTTGCCACATAAAATTGGGCGCGATCTGAAAATTTCCCGCAGCGAAAGTAAATCCTGAGAACACACTGGTAACATTACCGCTTCCGGTGTCTCTCAGTTTCCAACCCGTAAAGGTGAGTGTTTGGTCGGCGCCACCATTTGCAATCAGGCCCATTGCCGAAGCTTGACCATACCAATTGAACTTTCCGCCCTCATAGGTGATCTTTGCCTTTCCGCCCCAATTATCGCTGGACTGGATCCTATCCTCAAAAACCACATAGTTGCCTGGGGTTCCGGTGACATCCTGAAAGGCAATGCCATTCAACGGGCTGCCTGCCCAAACTCCCCCCAATGTGATACCAAACTTGCCAAACTCCCTTTCAATGGCAATAGAAGCCCTTTCAGTGGGCCATGGTGGAATGACACCGCTACGTACTTGATTGACATCTAAAACACGGCGGCCATTTTCATCTAAAACGACGTCGGTTTCAAAATCCCTGTGATAGATACCGGTTATATCGAACTTTCCGATATGCCTTTTGTACTTGAAGAGCATGGTCGGATTGGCCCCCCACCACAACTGTGGTCCTACGGCAACTTTTAAGCCCTTCAACACGCCTTTGCCATCAAGTTCCGCTCCTAATATTTCCCCATTGTAGATATCGAGGTTCGGACCATAGTTGGCTTCTGGGTAAAAACCGAAAAAGTCTCCTTCGTACCCCCAGTGGTAATGTCCGGTTCTATAAAAACCCCTTAAATCGAACTCTTTGGCGTTCCATTCAAATTCTGCTTGGTACACCCGTACCCTATTTACATCTGAAACAACCACATCTCCCTGGTCGGTACTTACATCGATTGGTCGGGCGTTGTTCTCATAAAAGATTTCATTGATGGGGTTTTGTGCCACATTTCCGACGACATTGACATTGACCTCTGCCCGCATGTTCGGAGCCGGATTTCCTTCCACTCCGACGAAGTACGACTGCAAATGGTCAAATCCTAATTGATTGGGAAACGTATTGGGGTCGTCTGGATTGGGGGTATCGGGAGTCGTAATAAGACTACCCCCCGTACTAAAGGTGGCAAACTTGGCTTGAAGGTTACTTATTCTAAGTAAGTTACTTTGCTCTCCTTGTAAGGCAGCTTTATCACCTCGGGCCTTTAATACCGCATCCATCAATTCAATGTTGTCAAAATGGTTCTGTACAAAATTTAGGTCAACACCCTCACCGTAAGGATCCAGTCGATGGGCCTCTTTCAGCGCGTAGTAGGCTGCACGCGGATACAGGTCATAAAGCCCGCGTGGGTTGGTAGCGCCCTTGGCACAGATGCCGAACCATTCTTCGTTCATATTGTTGGCCCCTTCTTTCGCCAGATCTCGTGCATACCCTCCATTTGACCAAGAGGCATTGTTGTCGTGCACATCGGCATTTTTTCTATCGTCAAAACCAAATTTCCACCAACCGTCACTGAATTGAAAAGTAAACCCTCCAATAGAGTTGCCCACTTTCCCAAGGCCAGCTGCATTTTCATAGATTTCTTTCCAATTACCCACCATGTAATAGGCCTGTGATAACTGATCTTCCTTGTTCTCAATGGCATTGAATGCATCGGCTCCGAACTCGGTGAACATTACGGGCATGTTCAACTTATCTTTGACCACTTGAAACATATCACCGAATGAAAGCCCGCGATAGGTGTTGGTTCCATAGATATCCACATCTTTACATTCATCTGCAATGATGTCTATGAACAAGACATCTCCGTTACAAATGGCCACGGGGTGATTGGTGTCTAATTCTTTCATCTTTTTGGCCGCCTCGTTCATCAATCGGTACATGGGGCGTCCTCTGCTCTCCCCTATGAACTGTATTCTACCTTCATCATCAGGAAAATCTTCGGTTTCGGCCCCGGCCCAGAACAGTCCATAGTTATTTTCGTTGCCCAACAGATACATCAGAAGGCCTGGTGTATCTTTGTACCCTTCTACCAAGTTTTCGATTTCGGTCATTAAAAACTCGGCGGTCTTGGGGTCATCATAAATGGTGACCGGTGTCCAAACACCATCCAGGGTCAAGCCGTATCGACCAAAAGAGTGATTGAGCATTGTGTAGATTCCGTAATTCTCATAGATGTATTTGATCCATTTGGCCGGAACACCTGTATATTGGCGAATCACATTGACCCCCATATTTTTTAGTAGGGACATTTCAGTATCGAGACCAGCTTTGATGATATCATCTGACTTTTCCCAAAATTTGGCATTTACGGTATTGGTGCCAATAGGTATGTAATCCCAGTTCATGCCATTGATCATGAAATCTTTACCATTGACCACCAACTTTTGACCTTCTCCTTCGTTTACCACGACTACCTTGTCTGTCTGGGCATAGCTCCCCACCACAAACAAAAAGAGAAGTAATCTCAGCAAATTTTTTTTCATAATAGTTTGAGTTAAAGTTTGTTGTTCGATAAAGGGAAGTGTTGTGCCAATTTTTGAATGTGAAAAAGACACCAACGTCTTCCCATTTTTCGCATCTTTAAACCTATCTTAAAAAAATGCCAATCCCATAAAAAACACCTCAACAAAAAATATACATGGCAAAAAAAAGCCTGGTTTTTTGATACATTGGCAAACAACCGACTTATACGGGACTTTTCAGACAATCGAACTACTTCCTTTTTGTCGAAAATTTAGGTTTGTATGGGTATTGTTGAGGTATTGGCTAAAGAATGTACAGAATCTATAGTTTAAGGATGTAGTTCACAAGATTGGCGTCATGCGATAGGTTCATCTTTTTTCGAAGTCTGTACCGTTTTATCTCAACACTGCGTGCAGATATATTGAACAATGGCGCTATTTCTTTAGAGGATAGGTTCAATCGCAGATAGGCACATAACCGTATGTCATTGGGAGACAAATTCGGGTGTGCCTTTTTCAACTTCTTCAAGAATTTTCTGTCGGCGTTGTTGAATGCTTCTTTGAACAGTTCCCAGTCATCATTGCGGTTGAGGCTTTTATCGATAATGTTAATGATGGGCTTTACGGAATCTTTATCTTCTGCATACGATAGAAGTTGTTCTTTGGCTTTTGAGAGCAATTCGTTCTTTCTAATGATGCTCAGGGTCGAAGCGGCCAATTCGCTACTCTTGTTCTTAAAATCTTTCTTGAGCTGCTCATTTTTTATCTTGATGATCTCTTTTTCATTTTGGGCCTTGGCCAATTCCATCTCACGCTTATTGCGCTCAATCAGTTTTTGTTGCCGTTTATGGTAATGCCGTCTATAGGAATAGTGAATCATGATCGAACCCAATATTGCCCCCAATGCATAAAGCGAAATCATCAAGGTGGAAAGATACCAGGGTTTTGCTACCTCAAAAGAATAAGAGGCTGTATTCTCTGATTGGGTATTGCCTATTTTTCCCTTTACTTGAAACTCATAATCACCAAATGGCAAATTTTCATACAATACCGTTGCTTTTTCTGACCAGTCGCTCCAGTCATCGTACATTCCCTTTAATCTATATTGGTACTGGGTGTCGATATATTTGTTGTACTCAGGGGCATAAAAAGAAAATTCAAGATTATTTTCAGCGTTTTCAAAACTGCCCTTTAGCCCCTTATCGAAAAAAGCCTTATCGGTATTTATGGCCCAATTGCCTATCTCACTGATGTGAACATCGAATTTCTTGGGTTTTACCTCATTGGTGTTCATGGTGAAATAACCCGAGGTCTTTCCCAGCAAATAATTTCCCCTATCATCAAGTTTCATGATATTTTCATAGCCCAAAATGCCATTTCTCATTTCTTTGGTCAGGGGCACACTTCTAATTTTTGACGTATTGGTCAACCCTACAGGGGATACATAATTTATGTTTGATTTAGTGAAAATCCACAATCTATTATCGCTTTCATCGACGATCAATTTGCCCGATTCATATTCATGTTCGTCGTAGATGCCGCTCAACAGACTGTCATTGACGAATTTCTGTTTTTCATCATCATAGGTAAAGATTCCTTCTTTATAGGCATACAGCAAATTACCGTCATACATCGCAAGGCCAGAATTGGAACCTTTTATCGAGGTATCGATAGTGACCTTATCCGCTTTCGAAAAAGTGTTATCGACAACTACTTCAAAAACACCATTATACTCATGGTTTACAAAGATTTTGTTGCCGAGCGTCTCAAAATACCTTGATGAATTGGCAAACCCTTCTATCTTATTTCTCAGTTTCCAAGAGTCATTCGACTTCTCAAGAATATACAATCCATCGTAATTGCCCTGTAGGAGCAAGTTTGGCCAATCTGCTAGCTTGGCTATCTGCCAAGTGCCCTGTACGGTCGCTATTTTTTGGGCCTTCTTGCCCTTGATCAAAAACGTACCTGAATTATGCCCGCAAAACAAAGCGCCATCAATTTCTTCCAAACACCAAACCTGCCCTTGGGTACCCGGTATCAAACGATAATCACCTGCACTATCAGAAGGTTTGTAAAACAGCCCTTGATTTGTTCCCAAGTACAGATTGCCATTATGGATTGCCGATACATATACACTGCCCAGAATACCGTTGGTATCATCAAAAACCCGATATGGCGCATCTAAATTTACATAGCTTATACCGTGGTCAAGCCCGAGCCATATGTTACGGTCAATATCTTCAAAAACCGAGAGAACGGTATTGTTCGACAGCCCCGTATTTTGATCGATTTGAAAAAGCAATTTGCCTTCTTTGCTTAGATGGATCATACCGTTGGATATGGAACCTAAAACATAACTTTGATCTCTTAATTGAATACCGTCATACAGACTAAGATTTGACAGTAGGTCATTCGGAAAATTCTTGGCCTGAACCAAAGCGCCCTCTTCGAAACTATAAAAACCATTCTGTTTTGTGAGGATCATTACATCTTTTTCATTACCAAACAATTGAATGACCTCGTCTTTTTTGAGAATCTCATCGTCAAAAACCAAAATGTCCCTACCGGATTCAATTTTATACAGGCCCTCTCCCGCTCTTTGAAAATAGATGCCCTGGCCGATTTTGAACATTTTGGTAATCGTGCTTTTCGAATCTATCGTGCTTACAGAACCATCCCTTGCATCATAGATATATATTCGTTTCAATGATTGAAAAACGATGTATTCATCCACCGCGATAATATTCCAGAATTCTTCATCTTCCAGTAGCGCTATACCTATTTCCTTTGATAGAGAAGTATATTTTAAAATGCCCAGATCATTTTTTTTCCAATAGCCAAATTCCATGAAGCAACCCGTATAAATTCGGTCATCAATCACCTTGACCGAACGCATAATCGTCTCATTTATAGATGGGTATAGTTTAAAACTGGCGCCATTAAACTCTATCAACCCTTTACTGTTAGCTACATAGATCAGCTTTTCTGAAGACTGTGAAATCGCCCAGTTCTGATTTTCCCCATGATAATCTGTGGGATAAAAAACCTGTATCGGGGGCAACTCTTGAGCAATCAAACTCAATGGAACAAAAAACAATAAGACAATATAGAACCTCAAAAAATGATTGTTATTATGAGCTATCTAAAAATACGCTATTTCATAGAATTGCTATAATTGAAAAAGAAGGGTATGCGCCTCATGGGGCCAATTGTAGGTATATCGGTTCTTGATGAATCGCTGAAACATCGATCGTTCACAACGACAATTCTAGAATGTACGATCTGCCGTGGGGTGGTTCTTTTTATTCCCCGTAATTTTCGATGATCAGGGCATCGGTCTCTTCTTGTGTTTTGAATACCTCAAAAGTTCTGCCCTGTGTTCTCAGGGCCCCCAAGGCGTTTGCATATTTGGCCGCTCTAATGTAGTTGGTGGGTTCTTCCAACAATCCGAAACCTAGACCGCCCGCAAAAGAATCACCACAGCCTGTGGTATCGATGACATGTTCGACCTTGACCGATTTTACCATTTCATGTCGAATCTTGCCCTCTTCCTTAAAAAAGACAGCTCCGCCCTCGGCATCCAAGGTCACGATGAGCGATTCTACTCCCCTGTTCAAGACATGTTCGGCCAGTTTCGGTAAATGATCCGTTGAATGGGTCTCGAACTCAGCAAGGTCTTCAACATTATATTCCTTTTCAAACCAACAGCACATCGACTCTTCCAAATTCATTTTGAGCACATCGATATACGGAAGCCACTGATCGCGATCTACCCAAAAGCGAATCAGACGATCACCGGTAATGGTCAGCGTATTGGTAGGGCCATGGGCATCAAAAATGACTTTACCGTCGCTGTTTTCTTTGATATACTTCAACGTTTCAAGTGGAACCTCATAATCGGTTATGGGTACACATACGAACACCTCACAATGCATTAGGTCTTTGACATCTTCAGGGGTAATGGGATTCATGAACCCCGTCTGTTTCTCTAAACGTTTGTTTTGATCTACGAAATGCAACTTGATAACATCGCCTTGATCGGCATCTGAAGTGATATGGTCAACGTTCAAATTCGAGTATGGGGCCAATAACTGTTTCACAGCATCCTCATCGCGCTTTCGTACATGCGAAACAAGATGCACAGTGCCCTTATCACCCAGAAGTTTTGAAACGCCTATGGCAGTATGGGTAGCGCAGCCATATTTTTCAATGACTTCGCCATGATGGGTGGTAATATGATCTCTCGGAATAGGGCCGAGAACGGCTACATTATATTTGAGCATTTCTAAGATGGTATTTTAAAAAAAATAAAATACAAAAAAACCTTGGTCTGTCATTACGTTTGACTTCAGAATCTTGGTCAACGGTCAAAAAAAAGTAATTCTTTATGAATAAATCTATGTTGAAGAGAGGAAATTTTCGATGAATTTCATCGGCAAAATGCATTTTTCATCGATAAAAGTCAAAAACCTATGAAAAATTCATAAGTATTGAAGGCGGTGGGTACTGCATCTTTGTATCATAGTAACGCCCTAAATCTTAACTTATGATACGTTCAACTACCTACAAGTTGTCCCTTATTTTTTCCTTTTTCCTTTTTGTGCAACCTATAGGGGCACAGCATACCGCCCATCTCTCGATGGATCATAAAAACCAAGAAACCAACAAAAGGGTTGGCGACTATCTTGATCTGTTGCAACAGGGTTTATCTGAGAATGAAATCTTTCAAGATCTCGGTAATGCCAATTTATTGGCCGAGAATTATGAAGCCGCCGTTTTTTGGTATGAAAAATTGCTGCGTCTTGACAGCAACAGTAGCTTCAATGACAACTACCAAGAACGCTATCGCTATGCTTTGGGCCAATTGCAGGAAAAAGCATTGCGGCAGCCCGTAGCGAAAAAAAATTGGGAAACCTATGTAAAAGCCGATTACATCGATGAGGGCAGTAGATTTAAAGCATTGCTCCAAACAGATGTGGAAAAGCCCCGAACCAGCACTGCTTCGATCCAGCCAAAAATGAAGGGTAGCTATTCAACACTGCAGGGCTATATGCCTTCTATGGCCACTACCAAAGACGGGCGTGTCGGCTATTTTAGCAAGGCCGTTTATAAAAAACCGTTGACCGGTATTTTTTCAAAGCGTCAGCTCATACACGAGATTTATCGTGCGGAAAACATAGACGGAGAATGGAAAAACGTTCAGAAAGTCACCGTTTGTCCTGAGTACTTTTCAGCAAAGCACCCCACCATTTCTGAGGATGGCACAAGGTTGTTCTTTGCTTCGAATATGCCCGGAAGCTATGGCAAATACGATATTTATGTCGCCGACATAAAGACAGATGGCAGCTTTGGCATAGCCAAAAACCTGGGTCCGAAGGTGAACACCAAAAAAGATGAGGCCTATCCCAATCTTTTCAACGAGACCCTTCTGTTCTTTGCCTCTGAGGGGCGGAAAGGCTATGGCGGACTCGACCTTTACGCCGCCCAAATAGCACACAACACACTCACCACATCGGTCAACTTGGGCAGCCATATCAACAGCAGTCACGATGAGTACACCATTGCACTGAATCCTGAAAAGGGAATGGGTTATGTGGTCTCGAACCGCGGAAACAATAAATCCATTGAGCAATATGCCATCTCTTATGGTGATAATACCGACAATACGCTTATGGCCAATAGGGAAGAAAAGTTGATGAACCTTTTGAACAACGATGACTCAAAAATGGA
>JANQOD010000109.1 GCA_028289745.1 Allomuricauda sp.
GATCCAGCAAAGATTTATTCAATTCGGAACAATTTTTGAGCAACAAAACGAGTTATAGCAAACAGTTGAACAAAGCTATCCTTAATTTTTTAACTAAAAAGAGAAACTTATGAAGATTACCTCAATTTTTATGGTGCTATTTGCATTTGCAACAGTATCACTACAGGCGCAGAACATTTCTGACCATGCCTTGGGCCTCCGCCTCGGTGATAGTGATGGGTTTGGTGCCGAGATCTCGTACCAAAAGTCCATAGGTCGTTTCAACCGCGCAGAATTCAACCTGGGGTGGCGTGACAGTCGCAATTTTGATGCGTTCAAGTTGGCCGGGGTCTATCAATGGGTACATAACCTAGATGGCGGTTTCAATTGGTACTATGGTGTTGGTGGTGGACTCGGAAGCGTAGATTTTGCTCCTGTGCCCGATGGTGACGACGACGACGGGCTCTTTGTCTTTGCGGCAGGAAATATCGGTGTTGAATACGATTTTGACATTCCGCTGTTGTTGTCGCTTGATTTTCGCCCTGAAATAGGAATTTTGGGCTACGATGGCTTTAGTGACAATTTTGATTTCGATATTGCCCTGGGCATTCGCTACCAATTCTGACCACAAAAAAAAATAATCATGCCCTTGCCCTTAACCTGATGTTAAGGGCTTTTTTTATACCCGTGGTATTCAATACCTTTGCGTTTCAAATTTTTTTTATGAAAAAAACAGTATTTGCCCTATCAATAACCGTATTGTTCATTGCCTGCAATATTGAAAAGAACGGTTATGCCCTGAAAGCCATCGTCGATGGAGAGGTTGAAGACAGTACAAAGGTTTATTTGAGAACGACCGACAGCCTGAACCAATTGATTGAAATCGACACCACCCAGGTTACCGAAGGAAGTTTTGAGTTCGAGGGAAACCAAGAAATACCACAACTGCATTATATTTTTGTGGACGGACTTATGGGAAATGTGCCCGTAATTTTGGAAAACGGTTCCATAAGCGTAAAATTTCAAAAAGATAGCCTTTCTTTTGCCAAAGTTAGCGGTACCCTACAGAATGATTTCTTTATGGATTTCATGGAAAGTTCCCGTTCATTCATGGAGATGGGCCGTTCTTTTAACGATGATATGCGAAAGGCCGCTGCCGAGAGGGATACGGCGATGATAGAATCGCTAAGGGAAGAGTCGCTCGAACTCCAAGAAAAGATAAGAAACTTCAACATTGACTTCATTAAAGAAAATCCGGATGCATTGGTCTCTGCCCTCATACTTGAGAATTTGATGAGAACCCGGGTATTGCAAACAAAGGAAGTCGATTCATTGTTCCAGAATTTTACTCCGGAAATCAAAGCGACCAAGCCCGGTAAGAATCTTGAAAAACAGTTAGAAAGAACCAAAGCCACCGATATTGGAGAAGTGGCCCCTGATTTTTCAGGTCCTACGCCCAATGGTAATGTTCTGGCCTTGAATGAGGTAAAGGGAAAGGTGACTTTGATAGACTTTTGGGCTGCTTGGTGCCGCCCCTGTCGCGTTGAAAACCCAAATATTGTCAACGTTTACAATAAATACAAAGATAAGGGTCTGAACATCGTAGGTGTTTCATTGGATGCTCGGGAAGACCAATGGAAACAGGCTATAGCACAAGACGGTCTTGAGTGGCACCATGTGTCACACCTTAAGCGCTTTCAAGACCCTGTGGCGCAGCTCTACAATGTAAATGCCATACCCGCTGCTTTTCTATTGGATGAAAATGGGGTCATCGTGGCTAAAAACCTTCGCGGTCCGGCGTTGGAGAAAAAAGTGGCGGAGTTACTGAATTAGAAAATCTAAACAGAAAAAGCCCCGATAGACTATCGGGGCTTTTTTTGTTGCTTGTTCGTGCGTTAGAATTTCTTCTGTATGTCTTCAAAATCACCTGTAACGGTGGCATCGTCATCGATTTCGACATCTCCCAAAATATTGACTCTCGAACCACTGCCCAAAAACTCTAATGTAGCGCCTTCTTCAAGGATCAAGTCTCCATAAACCGTTAGATCACCCTCTACCCTAAAAGTAGCACCTTCGTCTATGGTAAGATTCTTTCTTCTGTTGTTTCGGGCCACAATAAATGTACCTCTCATTTCAAAAAGACCGTTTTCCCCAATGTCAACAGCCTCTCTTACCGTCCATGTGCCGCAAAGCAAAAGTGATCCCGAAATATTTATTTCCCTAAAACGTCTTGATCCGCTAAAGGCCAATTCTTGATCGGGCCCGACATTCAGTCTTGAGCTGCCATTGTATCTCGGTGAGTCGGCACATCTGGCCTCTAGACTGGCCGACGGTTTATTCATTTTAATGATTTGCAGCCCTGATTTTCCCGATGCGGCAAAAATGTAGTCTCCTTTCGACTCTACATAGTTTATAGATCCGTTCAATTCGATGATGCCTACCACATTGGCTCCATTAGAAACGTCTTCAGAAAGACACAATCCGGCACCACCATTGGCCATCAACAATACATCTTCGTTCATGGTCACGGCATTGGTAACGATATCTGATTGTGCCACACCATCAGGATTGACAATAATCGGAACGTGCTCTAGAAAGCTTCCCGTGGCATAGTCGTAAATTCCGGCCCCGGCCTCTCCTTGGGCGACCACGATTTTGTCAGATGAAAAGTCAAGGGTACGTTTATCGGCAATCCTGAAATCAGCATCGATGGCAATACCATTGATTTGTGCAAGATTTTGATCTAGAATTCGTACGCCGAAGTCAGCATCCAAGACCCCAATATTATCATTTTTTAGCCTTACCGATCGCAAATCTGAGAATGGAGTTTCGTCAAAAGCCTCAAGAGTGTTCTTGTTGTACAATGTCACATAACCCTCTTTTCCACTGGTTACGATGACCGAATTGGCATTGGTCTCAACATCGGTGGCGACAAAGCCTTCTTGAAATCCATACAGAATTCCCGCATTGAGATTGAAACGGCCGTTATCTACCTTTATCTTCGCCACGAAAGCGTTAGCGGTGGCCCGTACAGATTTCTCTGAATCCACCCCACCGGCAGCATATACATAACCGTTGTCATATTTTACCGAACTGATATCTGCATTGATATAATAAAGTCTAGAGGTGATTCTCGGATTATTGGGATCGGCCACATACACGATATCGATTCCGCCAACATAGGGCTCACCGACGGTATTATAGCCCACATAGGCATAATTGCCATCAACATGTACATGTGAAGCGGTCAGGTTGTCACCACCGCTAAACTTTGGCGGTGCGATCTGCGCTACCAACGTAAGGGGATAATCACCTGCCTGTTCGTCTGCAAATCTCGAAAGTTTGCCGCTCAGCTGTTCTTCACTGAAGATATCGAGCACACCGGCCTCATCGAGTGAGACACTGTTCTTTAAAACGGTTTCGTTTGTTTCAAGGGATACGGCATCTTGTTGGTCTTCAAAGATGGTCGTTTCGTCAGAGCAAGATAAAACCAATAATAGGGAAGCAGCTAGGTAGGGTATCGTTTTTCTCATAGAGTAGGCTGTTTGTTTTTGGTGCCCTACTAACGGATCTATGCTGCTTTATTGTACGAAATACACCGTTTTTTCGATGAAATGCACAGTTGCGATCGTGATATTTTCAAATAAATGAGAATATTCTTACAGGATACTAGATTTTCCCCATTTTTTCGAGAACAAAAAGAATGATAATGGGTATGGCCAGTAAGAAGACCATCAATGTTTCTGTGACCAAAAGGTTCGGCATAAAGATGAGCGTCATGGCATAGCCCCCGATGGCACCCCCAAAATGCGCTGTGTGCCCAATGTTTCCCAGTCGGCTTTTCATGCCATAAATAGAGTAAAGTAGGTAAGCGATCCCCAAGACATAGGCCGGCAATGGTATGGGAATGAACATAATGCCCAATTGCATGTCTGGCTGCAGCAAGATGGCCGCATACAATACACCGGTAACGGCGCCACTTGCCCCCACGGCACTGTAATAAGGTTCATTTTTATGGAAGAACAGGGCCAAAAGACTGCCCGTCAACAAGCTCACCGCATAAATGATCAAAAATTTGAGTGCACCGAACCAAATAATGACCACATTGGCAAAAAAGAAAAGGGTGAACATATTGAAAAAGAGATGGGCAATATCGACATGAAGAAAGCCCGAAGTGATGGTGCGTTCTCTCTGACCGGCCTGAATGGCGGCGATATTGAACTTATACCGCTCGAAAAATGCCTGATTATTGAACCCTCTTAGCGTTACCAAAATATTGAGAACGATTATGCCAACGGTTGCCAAGTGCAAATCATACATGGGCGATAATTTTTGGGGTCAAATATAGCTATATTTGCACATACTTTTTTTGTATGCAGTTCATCGTTTTTGCTATTGCCTACCCCCTGCTCTGGTTGGTTTCAAGGCTTCCTTTTCGACTTCTCTACGGCCTCTCGAACATGGTTTATCAATTGGTGTACCATGTGTTTGGCTATCGTAAAAAAGTAGTACGTCAAAACTTGCAACTGGTATTTCCCAATAAATCAAAAAAAGAGATCATCACCGTTGAAAAAGCCTTTTATCGCCACATGTGTGATATGTTTTTGGAAATGGTCAAGACCCTGGGCATTTCGAACGAACAGTTGCAGAAACGTTTCACCTTCACCAATCTAGAGGTACTGCATGGGTTGGAGAACAAGAATAAGAGCATCATGTTACTATTTCCACACTACGGCAGTTGGGAATGGGTCATTGCCCTTGATGCGCACATCAAATCAAAAGGCTATGCCATCTATCAAAAAATCAATAACAAATATTTTGATAAGTTGATCCGTGATATCAGGGAGAAGTTTGGCACCACCCTTATTTCTACCAAAGAGACCAAAGAAATTGTGGCCAAGAACCGTCGCGAGGGCAGGTTGAGCATGTACGGCATCTTAAGCGATCAATCGCCCATGGTCAGCAAAGCCCAATATTGGGCCCCTTTTATGGATATTGTGGTGCCAGTGCATGTGGGCGCAGAAGGACTTTGCAAAAATCTAGAGCTGCCCGCGGTCTATCTGAAAGTCAGAAAATTGAAAAGGGGGTATTACGAAGGATCGTTCAAGGTATTGGCAGAAAACCCCAAAGAATTTGAGAACTATCAAATCACCGATGCCTTTTTACGGGAAGTTGAAAAATCGATTTGGGAAGCCCCCCAATATTATTTCTGGACCCATAAACGATGGAAACATCGCGGTAAAGCGCCAAAGCAGACCTAAGACTTGTTATAGGGTGAGGTCTGAAATTGTGGGTAGGGTATTATTCCTCAATTTCAATGGCAAAAGAATTTCATCTAGATCCGTTGCCACCAAACCATACTGACATAGCACTTGTTTTAATTGATTATGAGGGTATTGTCTGTACACCTTTCCAAACTATGTAATCGTAAAAAGACTGTTAAAACAGTTCGACTTATTTTACTTTTTTTGTAATTTGTTGGGAAAATTGCTACCGATGATGTTACAACGTTTTTCGCTTCATTTTCTTGTTGCCCTTACTTTTTCGACCTCCATTT
>JANQOD010000110.1 GCA_028289745.1 Allomuricauda sp.
CTCTTGACGCCTTTTTTGTTGGTCCGCGTGCCGCCATGGTCACCCCCTGGAGCACCAATGCCACCGAGATCACACAGAACATGGGGATCAATGGAATCATACGAATAGAGGCGTACACGTGCGTTCCCGAAGATTTTACCGATTATGACCTCATGCTCTTTCAAAAATATGAAGGACTCGGCCAAGACCTTTTTGTCATCGCCATTACCCCCCAAGAAGTACGGGAAATCGACGATATCGCTGCCTATGACCGACAAGAGGGCCTCGCCCTCAGCGATGATGAGATCGACTATTTGGAGCGTCTGGCCATACAGCTGGGCCGCAAACTGACCGATTCGGAAGTGTTCGGCTTCAGCCAGGTAAACTCCGAACACTGCCGCCACAAGATCTTTAACGGCACCTTTGTCATCGACGGGCAAGAGATGCCCAGTTCGCTCTTTAAGCTCATCAAAAAGACCTCGGCGACCCATCCCAACGATATCGTTTCGGCCTACAAAGACAATGTAGCCTTTGTAAAAGGTCCGAAAGTGGTGCAGTTTGCCCCACAGCGGGCCGATGTCCCCGATTTTTACAGGGAAGAAACATTCGAGTCCGTACTCTCGCTAAAGGCCGAGACGCACAATTTCCCCACCACCGTGGAGCCTTTTAACGGGGCCGCCACCGGTTCAGGGGGCGAAATACGTGATCGCTTGGCGGGTGGCAAAGGGGCGCTGCCCTTAGCGGGTACCGCGGTGTACATGACCTCATACTCACGATTGGAAGAAGATCGCCCATGGGAAAAGGCCTTCCCCGAGCGCGGGTGGCTGTACCAAACCCCGATGGACATCCTCATCAAGGCCTCCAATGGGGCCTCTGACTTTGGCAATAAGTTCGGACAACCGTTGATCGCGGGATCGGTGTTGACCTTTGAACATACCGAAAAGGTCATTTCGAACGTAGGTGAGAAATCTAAAGGAGCCCTGAGCGTAGTCGAAGGGCAAGTTCGGCTTGGTTATGACAAGGTCATCATGCTGGCCGGGGGCATCGGTTACGGCAAGGCCGAGCAGGCCCTGAAAGACACACCCCAAAAAGGCGATAAAATCGTGATCTTGGGCGGTGACAACTACCGCATCGGTATGGGCGGGGCCGCCGTTTCGAGCGCCGATACGGGCGAATTTGAGTCCGCCATCGAGCTGAACGCCGTACAGCGTAGCAATCCCGAAATGCAGAAACGGGCGGCGAATGCCGTCCGCGGACTGGTAGAAAGTGAAGAGAATCCGATTGTGAGCATCCACGACCATGGGGCGGGCGGACATCTAAACTGCCTCTCTGAACTCGTCGAGGAAACGGGCGGCAACATCGATTTGGACAAACTGCCCATCGGTGATCCTACCCTCTCTGCCAAGGAAATCATCGGCAACGAAAGCCAAGAGCGCATGGGCCTCGTCATCAGCGACAAAGATATGGCCCTCTTGCAGCGCATTGCCGAACGTGAACGCTCACCGATGTACCAAGTGGGCAATGTGACAGGTGACCATCGTTTTACCTTTGAATCGGCAACGACCAAAGAAAAACCGATGGACCTTGAACTATCAGCCCTCTTCGGCAGTTCGCCCAAGACCATTATGGAAGATTCGAAGCTCGACACACAATATGCGCAAGCGGAATATTCCCTAGAAAAATTTCACGACTACCTCGAACAGGTATTGCAATTGGAGGCGGTCGCCTGTAAAGACTGGCTGACCAATAAGGTGGACCGCTGCGTGGGCGGGCGCGTGGCCAAGCAACAATGTGCGGGTCCGCTGCAACTGCCCCTGAACAATGTAGGGGTCATGGCACTCGATTTTAAAGGTGTTGACGGTCTGGCGACCAGCATCGGCCACTCACCCATCTCGGGCCTGATAGACCCTGAAGCCGGTAGCCGCAACAGCATCGCCGAGGCCCTGACCAACATCGTCTGGGCACCCATGAAAGAAGGGTTAAAATCGATCTCCCTCTCCGCGAATTGGATGTGGCCCTGCCGAAATGCCGGTGAAGATGCTCGTCTGTACGAAGCAGTGCAAGCCTGTTCCGATTTTGCCATCGAATTGGGCATCAACATCCCCACGGGCAAAGACTCGCTCAGCATGAAACAGAAATACAAAGACCAAGAGGTCATCGCGCCCGGTACGGTCATCATTTCAGCGGCTGGGCATTGCGATGACCTGAAAAAGGTGGTCGAACCCGTTTTGCAGAAAGACGGTGGTGACATTTACTATATTAACCTATCAAAAGACGGGTACAAACTGGGCGGCTCATCGTTCAACCAGATATTGAATTCTGTCGGCGACGAAGCCCCGACCGTAACCGATGGGGCCTATTTCAAAAAGGCCTTCGATGCGCTACAACAAGAGATCAAAGCAGGCAGCATTGTGGCGGGCCATGATGTCGCCTCGGGCGGATTGGTCACCACGCTATTGGAAATCTGCTTTGCCGACAATGATCTGGGGGCAGCACTTGACCTATCGGCTTTGGGCGAGGCGGATACCCTCAAATTGCTGTTCGCTGAAAATAGCGGCATTGTTTTTCAAGCAGATGAACAGGTGGGTGAGCGATTGGCCTCACAGGGAATCGATGTGGTGAAAATCGGTACTCCGATAGCCGAGGGTACCTTAACGATCAAGAACCAGGGTATTGAGATCGGCTTGAACATTGCCTCATTGCGTGATACTTGGTACAAGACCTCTTACCTGTTGGATGACCAACAAACGGCTAAGGGTCTGGCAAAGACACGTTACGAAAATTATAAGCAGCAGCCGCTTCGGTATGAATTCCCTTCGGTCGCGACGTCGAGTGATTCTGCTGTGCAAAATCGTATCGGGAAGCCCAAGGCCGCCATTCTCCGCGAAAAGGGCAGCAACTCAGAACGCGAAATGGCGAACGCCATGTATTTGGCCGGTTTTGACGTGAAAGATGTGCACATGACCGACCTGATCTCGGGCCGTGAAGATTTAAAAGACATCCAATTTCTTGGGGCAGTGGGGGGCTTCTCAAATTCAGATGTGCTGGGCAGTGCCAAAGGTTGGGCCGGGGCCATCAAGTACAACGAAAAGGCCAACAAGGCCATCATGGATTTCTTTGCCCGCCCCGATACGCTCTCGGTGGGCATCTGCAACGGTTGCCAATTGTTCATGGAACTCGATCTGATCAATCCCGAGCACGGAGAAGAACATGGCAAGATGACCTACAACGATTCCGGAAAGCACGAGAGCCATTTCACTTCTGTGAAAATACATGAGAACAACTCCGTGATGCTGTCCGGTTTGGCGGGCGGTACCCTGGGGGTGTGGATTTCAAATGGCGAGGGCAAGTTCAGTTTACCGTTTTCAGAGGAAAACTACGATATCGTGGCGAAATATGGGTATGAAGGATATCCGGCAAATCCCAACGGCAGCGATTACAACGTGGCCATGCTCTGTGACAAAACAGGCCGTCATTTGGTAACGATGCCCCATATCGAACGCAGTATCTTTCCCTGGAATTGGGCACACTATCCCAAGGATAGGAACGATGAAGTCTCACCCTGGCTACAAGCTTTTGTCAATGCACGAAAGTGGGTGGAAAAGATTAATGGTTGATAGTTGGTAGTTGATAGTTGATAGTTGATAGTTGATAGTGAAAATTAAGGGTTACTGCCTACTGAACCACTGCCCACTGAATCACTGCCTACTGCCCACTGAATCACTGCCTACTGCGCACTGAATCACTGCCTACTGAACCACTGCCTACTGAATCACTGCCCACTGCCCACTGAATCACTGCCCACTGCCCACTGAATCACTGCCTACTGCCCACTGAACCACTGCCTACTGCCCACTGCCCACTGCCCACTGAATCACTGCCCACTGAACCACTGCCCACTGCATACTGCCAACCGACTACCGACTACCAACTACTGCCTACTGAATTACTGCCTACTGAATTACTGCCTACTGAACACTGACTACCGACTAAAAAATAAATTCCCTATTTTGCAATTTCTATACAGAAACTTGCTATGCATTCGGTTACCAGACTCTTTGACTTTCCATACTACCAAAAAGAAAAATACAATCTCGAAAAAGCCTTTCTGACCAAGTACGAGGGTACATGGGTGCCCACTTCGACCCAAGAATATATCGATAAGGCCAATGCCATCAGTCGTGGGTTGATACGGATGGGCGTCAAACCAAACGATAAAATCGCCATCATCTCGATGACCAACCGTACGGAATGGAACATCATGGATATCGGTGCCCTACAGACCGGGGCGCAAACCGTACCCATCTATCCGACCATCTCAGAAGAGGATTATGAATACGTGTTGAACCATTCAGAAGCCAAATACTGTTTTGTCTCTTGTGGTGAGGTGTTGGATAAAGTGCTGGCGATCAGTGGCCGATTGAAGAAATTGAAAGATGTGTATTCGTTCGACCAGCTTTCGAACTGCAACCACTGGTCTGAGGTACTGGAGAAAGGCAAGGATACTTCAAACCAAAATGAGGTTGAAGAACGAATGGCGGCCGTCAAACCCGAAGACCTCGCTACCCTGATCTATACTTCGGGCACCACTGGCAAGCCAAAGGGCGTGATGCTCTCGCACGACAACATCGTCTCGAATGTCATCTCTAGCGAAAAAAGGGTCCCCCTAAGTGATGGGGCGACCGCTTTGAGCTTTTTGCCGGTCTGCCACATCTTTGAGCGCATGATCTTGTATCTCTACCAGTACTGTGGCATTCAGGTCTATTTTGGGGAAGGGCTCGACAAGATCGCCGACAACGTCAAAGAGGTGAAACCCACTGTGATGACCGTGGTGCCGCGATTGTTGGAAAAAGTATACGATGCCATTATCGCCAAAGGCGCAGAGTTGACGGGGATCAAGAAGAAACTGTTCTTTTGGGCCGTGGAATTGGGGCTGAAATACGAGCCTTATGGAAAAAATGGCTGGTGGTATGAAAAACGTTTGAACCTGGCCCGAAAGCTCATTTTTAGCAAATGGCAAGAGGCGTTGGGCGGCAATATCGAAATCATGGTATCGGGCAGCGCGGCCCTACAGGCTCGATTGGCCCGTGTATTCGCCGCTGCCGGCATGCCCGTGATGGAAGGTTATGGGCTGACCGAGACCTCGCCCGTGATCTCGGTCAACGACCAACGTGACCATGGCTGGAAAATCGGTTCGGTGGGGCGCATTATCGATGGCGTTGAGGTGAAGATCGCTGATGACGGTGAAATATTGTGCAAAGGCCCCAATATCTTGATGGGTTACTACAAAGACCCTGAAAAAACGGCCGAGGTACTGAAAAACGGTTATTTCCATACCGGTGATATCGGTGAAATCGATGCTGATGGCTTTTTGAGGATCACCGACCGCAAAAAGGAAATGTTCAAGACCTCTGGCGGAAAATATGTGGCACCACAGCTATTGGAAAACCGGTTTAAGCAATCGCGTTTCATAGAACAGATCATGGTGGTCGGCGAAGGTGAAAAAATGCCCGCTGCCTTGATCCAGCCAAACTTTGCCTTTATAGAAGAGTGGGCAAAAAGGCATGAGGTTACCATCCCTGAAAACTCTAACATTGTGCATAACGAAAAAGTCATTGCCCGCATTCAGGAAGAAGTAGATCTGGCAAATGAGGATTTTGCCAAGTGGGAAAAGGTAAAACAGTTTCGTCTGACCCCAGACGCCTGGACGGTCGATGACGGCCACCTCACCCCGACCATGAAACTGCGCCGAAAGATCGTCAAAGAAAAATACATCGACCTGTACAACAACATCTACGGGCGTTGATTTCCATTCAAAACTTTTCTTGATCTCATTACAACTTCATGTTGGTCCACCAAAATTTATTATGCATGCATAATAAATTTTTATATCTTTGGTGACCGATCAAACAACATGAAAGAACTGACAATCGACCATGCCCTACGAGCTACTTGGCAGGCGGTCACCAAAATGTACAATGAAGAGGCCAGGCATTATGGCCTGACGATGGCCATTGGCTTCACCTTATTGAGTATCGACCCCAAAAAAGGCACCCCAAGTACCGCACTGGGGCCCAAAATGGGGATGGAGGCCACCAGTCTGTCGCGAATCTTGAAAAGTATTGAAGAAAGGGGTTATATCGAACGAAGGCCAAATCCGAATGATGGGCGTGGGGTATTGATCCACCTGACGGCCCTGGGTCTCGAAAAACGAAAAGACTCTAAAGACGTGGTGCTCCAGTTCAATGAGGTGGTCAGGGAACATGCCGTCGAAGAAGATATTCAAGGTTTTTTCAAGACCATGGAGGTCATCAACAAATTGATTTCAGACAAAAAGATATATAACAGAACAACAACGAACTAAACCCATTTCGAACCCATGAAAAGACATATCAATAAAGTAGCGGTCATTGGCTCTGGAATTATGGGAAGTGGCATCGCCTGTCACTTTGCCAATATTGGGGTCGAGGTACTGCTGCTCGATATCGTTCCCAGAGAACCCAATGAAAAAGAAAAGGCCAAGGGGCTCACTTTAGAAGACAGGTCCGTTCGCAACCGATTGGTCAACGAATCGCTTCAAAAGGCCCTGAAATCGAAGCCCTCCCCTATTTATCATAAGAAATTTGCCAGTAGAATCACCACGGGCAACCTCGATGATGACCTTGCCAAGATCAAAGACGTTGACTGGATCATCGAAGTGGTCGTTGAACGATTGGATATAAAGAAACAGGTCTTTGAAAATGTAGAGAAACATCGCACACCGGGCACTTTGATCACTTCGAACACCTCGGGCATTCCCATCAAGTTTATGAGCGAAGGCCGCAGCGACGATTTTCAAAAGCATTTCTGCGGAACGCATTTCTTCAACCCTGCCCGTTACCTAAAACTCTTTGAGATCATTCCCGGCCCCAAGACTTCACAAGAGGTATTGGATTTTCTCAATGGCTATGGAGAGCAGTTTTTGGGCAAAACTTCTGTGGTGGCCAAAGACACCCCCGCCTTTATCGGAAACCGAATCGGTATTTTCAGCATCCAAAGCCTTTTTCATGCCGTGAAAGATTTGGGAATGACCGTTGAGGAAGTCGATAAATTGACCGGTCCGGTGATAGGGCGGCCAAAATCGGCCACCTTTAGAACGGTCGATGTCGTGGGCCTTGATACCTTGGTGCATGTGGCCAACGGTATTCATGAGAACTGTCCCGATGATGAGCGCCACGAACTGTTCAAATTGCCCGATTTCATACAGACCATGGTCGAGAACAAATGGCTGGGCAGCAAAACCGGACAAGGGTTCTATAAAAAAGTAAAGAATGACAAGGGCAAAAGCGAGATCTTGACCCTTGATCTTGATACGATGGACTATCGCTCAAAAAAGAGTGCCAAGTTCGCCACCCTCGAACTGACAAAGTCCATCGACAAGGTCATCGAGCGCTTTTCGGTATTGGTCGATGGCAAAGACAAGGCGGGTGAATTTTACCGCAAGAGTCTGGGCCAGTTGTTTGCCTACGTATCGCACAGAATTCCTGAAATCACCGACGAGCTCTATAAAATCGACGATGCCATGAAGGCAGGTTTCGGTTGGGA
>JANQOD010000111.1 GCA_028289745.1 Allomuricauda sp.
TGAAGGCATCACAAAAATATGGTTGAAGCCCGGTTTGATATAGCCACGGCCATCCGCTTCATGGTAGACCCGATCCGTAATTCGCGGTGCATCGGCCCATTTTGCCCCTTTTGGGGCCTTGGGCATTTTGGCAATGACAGGAGCTTTGGCCGCCACATTCATCGAAAATGCGATCTGGCTTCCGTCTGGCGACCACGTCAATGCACTTGGCCCAAAAGGTAGTTGGGTCAGTTTCGCCAATTTGCCCGACCCCAGCCAATACATGTATATTTCAGAACCCTCATCAGTGGTACTGGTAAAGGCGATCCTATCTCCCGAAGGCGACCATCTTGAGCCGCTTTCATCGACTTCCCTCGAGGTGAGCTTTTGGTGTTCACTGCCATCTGCCTTAAGCAGCCATAGATTGCCCTGGGCACGATCTCCCATGACATCGAAACCCATTCGGCGATAGACCACCCACTCACCATTGGGAGACACTTGGGGATCAGAGACATATTGTAGGTCAAAAATGTCGAGATACGAAAAATTGGGTTTTTGGGCATTGGAAAACTGCATCAAAATGATGAAGCCGAGCAATGAAAAAAGGATTCGCATGATCATGGGTTTTGAAGTTTTTAAAGGTAATGGAAACCATCGGTTTCAACAACCATTCGACAATCGGCAAAAATTGCGACATAACTTGCTATATTTATGGGAAATCACCCATTTTCATGATCAAATTCTTCCGAAGGATCCGCCGGTCACTACTCGCCGAAAACAAGTTTCTAAAATACCTGCTCTATGCCGTTGGTGAAATCATTTTGGTGGTCATAGGCATCCTTATCGCCTTACAGATCAACAACTATAGCGAGTACCAAAAAGAGCGCACAAAAGAACGGGCATTGCTTTCCAATCTTTCCCAAGAAGTGCAATTGGATATGCTGCAAATAGAAAACAACACAAGACAGACCAAAGAAAGGCTCAAGAGGCTCGATAGCTTGGTACAACTCTTAAAAGTGCCCGATAGCATCAATGCCCCACAATTCATTCGGCAGTCATATGAATTCGTTTTCGATCAATACTTCAAAAGCAATAGCGGTATTTTTGATGAAGCCGTTTCTTCAGGCAAGATGAGCTATATTCAAAATGAACCCTTACGGCAAAGTATTTTCAACTATTACCGCAACGTCAAGGAATCCTATATCGATGGTACTACACGACAAATCACCGATGAGTTCATCACCCCACTTTTGGTAGAACACGTATATCTGAACCAAGAAGGATTTGCCATGCTGGGAATGGATGTGGAGGATATTTCCACACTGGAAAAATTGGATGTGCGCCAACTCGCCCAAAACAAAGACTATTGGAAAATGGCACTGTTGAAATTTGCCGCAAACCAAGAACAAATGCTTCGCTGGACAGGTACTCGACAAAGGGCCGAGAAGTTAAAGCAACAAATTGACCTAGAGCTGAAAAAACTAAGCCGATAAATCTAAATGATGTTGAACTTCAAGAATAAAAATATATTGATCACCGGCGCCTCTCGAGGCATAGGCAAGGCCACCGCACTGGCCTTTGCCGAAAAAGGGGCCAAGGTCGGACTCAATTTTCGAAGCAATGCGAAAGAAGCCCAAAAGACGTTGAACCAGTTATCGGGTGAAGGGCACCGACTCTTTCAAAAAGACATAGCCCAAAACGAAAATTGCCAAACCCTCATAGAAGAGTTCATCAAAACTTTCGGGCAATTGGATGTGCTGGTCAACAATGCCGGCATCTTCGTGCCCCATAAGATCGATGAAATCGAATTCGAAGAATGGAGAACCGTTTGGCAAGACACTTTTCAGGCCAATCTGTTCGCGGCAGCCGATCTTTGCTATTGGGCGGCACGGGCCATGATGAAAACAGGCGGTGGCAGCATCGTGAATGTCTCCTCAAGAGGGGCTTTTCGCGGCGAACCAAATGCCCCGGCCTACGGGGCCAGCAAAGCGGCACTGAATGCCATGAGCCAGTCACTGGCCAAAAAATTGGCGCCACATCGCATCGCTGTGGGCGTGGTTGCCCCCGGCTTTACCGATACCGATATGGGCACCCATGCCCTTGGCCCAGAAGAAAGGGACCGTCTTATGGCAGAATCACCCTTCAAGCGTATGGCAAAACCCGAAGAGGTCGCCCATGCCATATTGTTCTTGGCCTCTGAAGGGGCTGAATATTCCTCTGGCACTATCATAGACGTAAATGGGGCGAGTTATTTAAGGAGTTAAAGGTTATATAGGTCTTGAACGAACACTATATATATGGTTTTTTGAGTGCCGTGCACATCATGGCCGGCCTCCACGGAGTATTTTTAGCGGCCATTTTGTTTTTTAAAAAAAGTCTTGCATCCAAAAGCAATAGATTTTTGGCCATGGCGCTCCTGGCTGCATCAATTATCGTTTGCTATGATTTTTTTTACTATTCCTATGAGGAGGAGCAACTGCCGTTGCTCGTTCAATATGCGCCCATTTATATAAGGACCGCAATTCCCATTGGGCTTTACTTCTTTGTTCGTTTCCTAATTGATCCTTTAGGTCACTTGAAGAAATGGGAGCGATTATGGTTCATCCCCATCGTTTTGGAGCTGGTGACCGAGTTGGCCTATATCCCTGTCAATCTTTTTTTAAGTGATGCCTTCATTATTTACGCAGAATATCTGTTGCTGATTATAGAAGAATCCATAGGTTTGATCGCCGGTATTATCTTCCCCTGTTTCGCTATACATAAAATCAACCTGTATCAAAAATTTCTACTTGACAATTACTCTTCCATTTCAGGAAAAAGCTTACGCTGGTTACGAAACCTTATTGCCATTGTTTTAGTAATTATGATCATCTGGCTTTTTAGCCATATTCAGTTTATTCTTGGATATGAAAGTGAAGGCACCTATACCTTTGTTTCTTTGGGATTGATTCTTTTTCTTTTTTGGATGGGCTACTTTGTCATTTTACAGTATCCGCTGTTTAGGGTGGTTCCTTACCAAAAAACAAAAGAGGTGCTAGGCCCTTCAAAAAAGTTATCGCCAAAAACCGATGAATACCATCAAAGCCTCTTAAAACTAATGGAAGAAGAATCTTTGTATACCGATACGGAACTGACCCTTTCCGGTTTAGCGGAAAAATTAACGATAAGTCCGGGGTATCTCTCCCAAATTATCAATGATAAAGAAAATAAGAACTTCTTTGAATTTGTAAATCAGTATCGAATAGATGCGGTAAAAAGAAAATTAATGGATTCGGATTACAATCAATACAGCATTATGGGCATTGCTTTGGAAAGTGGATTCAATTCTAAATCTACATTTAACTCGCTGTTCAAAAAATATACCGGACAGACCCCCTCCTCCTTCAAAAAATCATTTCAAACTTCAATTTGATCAAAAGTTAGTCCGAAATACCACAATTTTAAACTCGTTGGACGTTTCAAAATTAGGTTTCTCCATTTTTGCTTTGCAATCAGTAAAACAAAAAATATGGATCGTAGAGAATTTGTCGCTGCCTGTAGCTTATTTGGTATTTCCCTTCCATTCCAATCTTTCCTTCAGGCCTGTTCAGAAGATGATGAAGCTGCTATTGTAGCTGGAAATTTTGATGGGTCGGTTTTGATCATCGGTGCTGGCGCAGCCGGGATGGCCACAGCATATTTATTGGAACAACAAGGAATTTCGTATCAGATTTTGGAGGCCGATACTTCGTATGGAGGGCGTTTTCGCACAAACAATTCTTTTACCGATTTTCCGATTCCGTTAGGGGCAGAATGGCTGCATGTTTCCGAATCGGTTTTTGCCGATACCGTAAATGACGAATCAATTCAAATTCCAAAAATCACCCAACGGTATACGGCCGCGGACACCTATGGATTGTTCAGCAATGGCACATTAACCGTTACCGAATTGGGCAGTGATGCCAATACGTTTATCGACCAAAAGTTTATCAATTACTCTTGGTTTGATTTTTACGACGAGTATATCGTGCCCAGTATCCGAAACCAGATGCAGTTCAATACCCAAATCGCCTCTATCGATTATTCGGGTGACAAGGTCGTTGCCAGTGACACCGATGGCAATCAATATGAAGCGGATAAACTGGTGCTGACCGTCCCCTTAAAACTGTTGCAATTGGGTCAGGTCGATTTCAATCCGGCATTGCCCAACAACAAACAAAGAACCATAGCCGATGCCACTATTTGGAGCGGTATCAAAATCTTTTTGAAGTTTTCTGAACAGTTCTATCCTACTTTTTTAGAGTTTGATGACAGTGAAACCCGTGAGGGCCAACGCATGTATTACGATGTGGCCTACGGGCAAAATTCAGAGGATAACGTTTTAGGACTTTTTTCAGTCGGAAAACAGGCCGAAGTCTATCAGGGTTTTAGCGGAGATGCCCTAAGGGATTATGTGCTGAATGAGTTGGATGAGGTTTTTGATGGAAAAGCCTCGGAAACCTTTCAAGATATCTTGGTGCAAAACTGGAACGAACAACCTTTTGCCCGAGCCGCCTATTTAGAGGATAACGCTCCCAGCTCCATTTCACGAACAATGGCAGCATCGGTAAACGGCAAACTTTACTTCGCTGGTTGTTCCTATACCCAAGAAGACGATTGGAGTTCGGTACACACCGCTGCGCGTTCTGCCCGTGATGCCGTTCGTGAATTGGTTCGCTGATTATATGGATTGGGTCATTTCGAAATGAGTCCCTTTCAAAGGAACGTTTGAGAAATCTCGGTAAAATATGCTAGATTTCCCAATCGTCACTTCGTTCCTCATTTCGAAATGACTTAATTTGCTTAAATGAAAGCCGCAACCGTCTCACAACTCAAAAAAGAACTGCAATACAAAAACCAAGAACAGTTGTTGGAACTTTGCCTTCGCCTTTCCAAATTTAAAAAGGAAAACAAAGAACTGCTCACCTATCTGCTCTTTGAGGCCGACAACGAAGCGGGGTATGTTGATACCGTCAAGGAAGAAATGGACGGACTTTTTTCAGAAATCAATACCAACAGCTATTTCTATATCAAAAAAAGTATTAGGAAAATATTGAGAACCCTTAAAAAGTACATTCGCTATTCTGGCAACAAAGCCACAGAGGTGGAACTTTTGTTGTACTTCTGCCAAAAGATGAATGAGTTTAAGCCCCCCATAAGAAGAAATACCACTTTGACCAATTTATATGAGCGGCAATTGCTGTTCATCGAAAAGAAGATAGTACTGCTGCATGAAGATCTGCAATATGATTATGGTGCGGTTTTGTATGAATTGAGAACATGAGCACCATAGCGCACTACCATACCCTCGAAGCCTATTGCAGGGCCATAAATATTGCACCCCCCAAGTGGTCTGGTTTTGATATTCGAAGCTTTGGGGAAAACATGAAAACGGTGAACCACAAAATGCCCCCGTTCAAGCATGAATTCTACGCCATTGCCCTAAAGCTCGACGGAAGTGGCTACGCCAAAACGGGCAATTATTCTACCGAAAACCTAAAAGCCACCGTCTTCTTCAATTCTCCCTATCAGATCATTCAATGGGACATTGCACCTGACTGGAATGGCTATTACATCATATTTTCGGAAGACTTTTACCAATTTGGACAACCCAAAAAGAAAATCAGTACCGATTTCCCTTTTTTGTTGGTCGACAATACCATTCCCCTTGAAATCTCAGAGCAGGAAGCATCACTTTTTATCGGCACCTTTATGGACATCGTAAGGGAACACGAAAAAAACGACACCACATCAAAGACCATCTGTCATTTGAATACTTCGATTCTTCTCCATAAAGTGGCCCGTCTTTTTGAGGAGAAAGTCCCCGCCAAACAACAGACCCATGCCCATCGTGACAATGACCTGGCCCTGGTAAGCCGTTTTAAGACATTGGTCGAGACCAGCTTTTATCCTGACCAAGCTTTCGAAAATGGTGAGCCTCACAAAGTACAGTTTTATGCAGACAAGTTGCATCTACATCCCAACCATTTGAATGCCGTGGTAAAACGGATCGCCACCCATTCAGCCTCCGAAATCATCTATAAACACATGGTCGCCCTGGCCAAATCTCGATTGCAAAACACCGAAAAGTCCGTCAAAGAAATTGCCTTTGACCTCTATTACAATTACCCCAACCACTTTGCCAATTTCTTTAAAAAACAGACGGGAATGACCCCCAACCAGTTCAGAAAGGCCCAATAATCGCTTTTTCTTCGTGGTTTCTTTGAATTTTGTACTTCCTACTTTGAATTGCGTAGCATATTCACACGTATGCATAAGTACTTTTACACCGTAAACAATTGATGTTACCATCCGCTAAAAAAACAGCAATGAAAAAAGTAATCACAACAGCCACTATCGCCTTGGGTTTGATAGCCTGTATAAACGAAACAAAAAAAGAAGTAGCCACTAAAAACGAAACAGCCATGACAATAACGCAAACTGCCACTACAGTGGCAGCACAAAAAATCGATACCGTAATCAACACCTTGTTCGGTGCGGTGGATCAACGCGATTGGGAAGCCGTAAAACAAACAATGGCAGATTCGGTCTATACCGATTACACCGCTTTGGGCGGGGATTCTGGTTTCAAGACCCCAGATGAAATCTTGGCGGGATGGACAGCCTTGCTCCCTGGTTTTGAGCGAACCATCCATCAGGTGCACAACCAGGCCATCTGGGTGGCAGGCAATCGGGCCTCGGCGACCATGGATGCCATTGCCACCCATTATTTGAACAACGACCAATGGACTGTTTTTGTGGGCTATGATACCGAGTATGTCAAAGAGAACGATACCTGGAAGCTCGCTAGAATAGATGTAAGCCTATACGATCAAAATGGGAATACTTCATTGCCCTTAGAGGCCTTAAAAAATGTTGAAAACGGTCAAATTCCAGCATTGAAAGATGCAAATACCCAAACCCAAACGGTGGTTGAAGCATTCTTCTCAGCTCTGGAACATCAAGACCTTGATGGTTTGTTGGCCACGTTGGATACCGATGTGGTACAAAAAATGCCCTTGGCCCCCACCAACTTTCCAAAAGAATTGGTCGGAATCGAGGCCATGAAAAAGCAGTACACCGGTGTAATGGACTATGCGCAAAGCTATCAACTTGAGTTTTTTGGTACGGCGATCCCCAATACGGTTTTGGTAAAGTTTGAGGGAACCATCACCACTTCTGAAGGCAAGCCTTATAACAATGCCTATGTGGGCATCTATACGGTTACTAACGGAAAAATTACCGAGTTTGTAGAACAGTTCAATCCCAACATCTTGTTGAACGGTTGGCCGGGCCTGCAACCTGAAACCTATTCGGTGCATGCGGCCGGGGCGCCAACAAATAGTGGAATAGTACAAGAAGAAGTGACTTTTGACAGTAACGGAATGGTATTGAAGGGGCATTTGTTTCTACCTCCCAACTTCAATGCCGACAAAAAATACCCCACCGCCATTGTCACTGGCAGTTGGACCAGTGTCAAAGAGCAAATGCCCGATGAATACGCCAGTCTTTTGGCAAAAGATGAATTTATCACCTTGACCTTTGACTTTACGGGCTTTGGCGAAAGTGAGGGCCAGCCAAGGTTTTTGGAAGACTATCATCTAAAAATCGCCGATATCAAGGCGGCAGTTGACTATCTGTCACAACACCCAAATGTCGATACTGAAAATATAACGGGCCTAGGGGTATGTGCAAGTTCTGGTTATATGGCCCATGCCACCGCTCAAGACCAACGCATCAAGAAATTGGTTCTGGTGGCACCATGGTTGCACAATCAAGAAATTGCCAGAATGATCTACGACCTGCGCCCCGGAGGAACCGATGGCCTTTTGCAAGCAGCCAAAGAGGCCAAGATCAACTATGCAGAAACCGGGGTTATGGAATACGTGCTAGCGGCCAGTGAACTAGACCCGTTAAGTGCGATGTACGTTCCTGAAAACGCCTTTGACTACTATCTCAACCCTTCAAAAGCGGCCGGTACCAAATACGCCAATCTATTTGCAGTAGGCAGTTGGGAGCCCTGGCTGACCTTTGATGGCATTTCGGCCGGCAAAGACATTTCGCAACCCGTTTTTATCGTTCATAGTGAGAGTGGCGCCGTGCCCCAGGGAGCCAAGCAGTTTTATGAACTATTGCAAGGTGAGAAGGACATCAAATGGCTGAACGATTTTGATCAACAACAACTGTATTTTGAAACAGACGCCGTAAACACTGCAATGGGTGAAGTTGTTGCTTACTTGAAAAAGTAAATTTACGGCCATAAAACAAGCACTGGTCCACTGAAAATGTAGTACCTTTTCAGTGGACTTTTCTTTTGTCGGTCTTGAAAAAGATAATGGATGATGGCCATGAAATATTTCCTTTTTTCAATCTTGTTTTTTTTGGCTTCGTTTGTGGGCTTGGGCCAAGTAAAGATTTCGCTGTCAAATACCGTCAAAGACAATATCATCAATGCCAATACCGGGGTGGTATTGGTACGTACGGGAAAGGAGTTGTATGGTATTGGGCCAGAAAACCAGGCGATCATCTGGAAAAATGAATCCTTGGGAAAAGTAGATCTTGATGCCTATTATGAGATCCCCTTTACGCCCTTGGTCATTTTTGAGGGCAAACCAGTGGTAAATTCAAAACTGCTTTCGAATACCGTCAATGCCAAGGGCACCTCTCGCATACTGATGAACGTTACCACAGGAAAGGTACTTTTCGATTCTGAAAAGGTGGAATTTAAATCCGTAAACCGTACGCTACTGATTCCTGAGCAAAAAGCCATTCTTGTCGATGGCATCAAAGACAAGAAACTAACGGTTGCCCTTTTTGGCTATGAAAACCAAGAAATGCGCTGGCAGAACGATTTGACCAACGCCACATTTTTCAAAAACCTTAAGGGGACCCTTTTTGAGGAGGAAAAAATTCTGTTAGACAAAAACCAAAATGTTTTTTGGTTACGCAACAACCACTTGTTGAATATGAACGGTACCACAGGTGAAATCATCTATCAAAAAGAAAATATTGAATCAGTGGCGATCGATCCAAAAAAAGAAGTGGTCTACCTATTTACCAGGGCAAACGAAGGTGAAAAGTTAATGCGGTTCACAGAGGTCATGCCCTATTCAATTAATGGCATGAAGCCCTTATGGAAAAAGGCCACTAAGATTAGGGGCGTGATAAAGGAAACGATCTTCGATGGCTCAAAGCTCGTCACGGTTACCTCAACCGGGTTCAATATTCTCGATAAAAACGGTCAGAAACAATGGGCCGAAATGGAGGCGCTGCCGTTGATCAAAAAAATTGTACCTGTTGAAACAGGATTTTTGGTGATTCAAGAAAAATTCTTGTCACATATTGACAAAAAAGGTAAAAAGGGGTGGCGGAATTCCATTAAAATTTCCCTTTCCAATGGTGAAAGGCCGGTGCATCTTTTTGAAGAAGGATCTGAAGCATTGTATATCACTCCATCGAGGGCCAACAAAATCGATATTGAGAACGGAGCAAAACAATGGGACGATATTATTCTAAATGACGCAGACTTTCTGTCAAGAAATCTGAAACTAAAGGTGCCGCCCTATCGCATCTGGCACGATAGCATTAGGGCACGGTTTGCCGTTTACAGCAAAAATGACCTCTATCTTCTTGACCATGGGAGCCAAACGACCCCGACCCCCATTCATTCCTTTGATTTCGGAAGGTTCCTTCCCAATATCAAGATAGGGGAATTTGGATATTTTTTAGATCACGACAACAAGTACTTTTTGTTTAACGGCGAAGGTCATTTGGCCTATGAAAAAAACTATCCTTCCAACAATAGATCTTCCATTTTTGGCGAGACCTTTTATTACATAAAAAGGGGATTAGGAACATATAGGGCTGCGACCAATTTCATTTACAGCCAAGCCGTAGAAAACTTGGGTAGTGCCGTCGCTTCAGGAAATTTGGGTTTTCTGACCGGTTTTGGGTCAAGTATCTATGGCTCTTATCAAGTCTACCAGAACCCTGAAAGAATAATTTCCAATTTAGATGAACTGGGCTTCAGTTCTGGTTTGGAATCGGTTTTCAAAAGAATTCAGAAAGGAAAAGAAAGTGAAGACGCCGTTTTGGTCGTCGCGCCCAATGAAGATGAAACGGTGGCCGTTATTCGATTGCATATCCCTACGGGCAATGAGGAGAAATTAAAGCAGTTAAACCGTGATGCTTCATTTGTGATCGATCAGGTTGAAAATATCATCTATACCTTTAACAGAAAAGAAATCACCATAGAGCCACTATAACTAAGATTTACCACCCAACTTCCTACAATTATCGATACAGGCCCATTACAACGAAGTGGATAAATTGGGAATCCCTTTTCACAAAAGACTACTTTATGTAATTTTCATACCCGAACAAGCAATACGTTTGACGCAATATAGAACTGGCCATGGCCACGAACCAAACACATCGATACGAAGAGCTATATCCATCAAAAGATTTGGAAGACTTTGTCTCTCTATATTTTAAATCGAAAAATCTTTCTGACAAGCCTGAAAAGATGACCATTTGTCCCGATGGTTACTTTAAATTGATCGTTCAGCTGAAAGAAGATAAAATCGTCGCTTGTTTTCTTACCGGTCTTTGGGTCAACGAAGTGGAAATAACACTCCCTCCCCATGTGACCACCTATGGCATAAAGTTCAAAATAATAGCTGCTGAGTACATCTTCAAAAGGGAAATTAAATCTATTCTCAACACTGTGGAACATTTGAATATAGATTACTTGGGCATAGATTCTATCGAGTTTGGTTCTTTGCGTGATGTGGCCGGGCAGCTGCAGAAAATGCTGAAGAAAAGACTTCCGCCGAAAGAACAAATTCTGGGCAACCGCCTAAGGCTAAGTCAATTTCTTCATAGCAATCACAAAGATATTCAGGCCAACGAGGTAGCCGACCAAATCTATTGGTCACACCGACAAATCAATCGCTATATGAACAAGTATGTCGGCACTACCCTTAAAAAATATCTCAATATACAAAAGTGTTACCGTGCCTATCTGCAGATACGGAAAGGTGAATTCTTTCCTGAAAAGGGCTTCTTTGACCAGGCCCATTTTATCCGCGAGGTCAAAAAGCACACGGGCCATACCCCTACTTCATTGTACCAGGGCAAAAATGACCAATTTATACAATTGAACAACATAGGCAAGCTCTAAGTTTGGCTAAAACTTAGCCATGCGCCATCTGAAACAGGAAATCTATTTTCCTATCATCGTCGGCATCCATTTTATCTTTTGGGCCATTGACCTCTATTTCTATGATGGATCGTTCAGAGAAGTAGCTTCTGATACCATGTTCTTTGGCGAGCTTACCGATGTGGACTGGAAAAATCCGCATCGTATCTTGGGCGAGGTATTCTCGTCTTGGGTGGTCACGGTCTTTGCTTTCAACTTTTTGATGGCCACCCGCGCCCGTTGGGTTGAAAATCTCTTCGGCGGGTTGGACAAGATGTACCTGATCCATAGAAGATCGGGGGTCATTGCTGTATTTCTTTTGCTCGCCCATTTTGTGGTGGTGCCAAGAGCGGCAGAATTCAACCCCGGAAAACCCCTTGGGTTTTATGCCCTTATTTTGATCCTTATCGGGGTGTTGCTTTCCGCAGCGCCCATATTCAAAAGAAAGATCCCCTACCACAAATGGGTGAACTTTCACAAGCTCATGGGCATCTTTTATGTGATGGGCGTGGTACATGGTATTTTGGTCGATAGCCTGATCAAAGAACTGCCCATTACCAGGGTCTATGTTTTCGGTATGGCCTTCATCGGTATCATTGCTTGGTTCTACAGGGCATTTTTGTTCAGGATCTTCAACAAAAAAATGGATTACACGATAAAATCCGTTCAAGACCTGGGCGGAGATATTGTCGAAGTGGAGCTGAGCCCTGGGCAAAAAAAGTTGGACTTCAAGGCAGGTCAGTTCGCTTTTTTCACCTTTTGCAAGGTCAACAAAAGAGAGCAGCACCCCTTTACCATTAGCAGTCATCCGAGTGAAAACAACTTAAAAGTGACCGTTAAGGGATTGGGAGATTACACGAACGGCCTGGCCGACAAGCTCTCAATAGGTGACCGGGCAAAGGTGGAAGGTCCCTACGGTAAATTTTCCACGGCATATTCAAAAGAACGTGAACAGATATGGGTGGCCGGTGGAATTGGCATCACCCCCTTCCTATCCCTTATCAAAGACTACTACACCCAAAAGGTCACTCTTTTTTGGTGTGTCTCAGATGGGCACGGGGCACCTTTTGAACATGAACTAAAAATTGCTGCTGAAAACAACCCATTGTTAGAGTTTGTGCTGTGGGAATCAAAAAAGCGGGGGCATATCAATGTAGATGATATGAGCATCAGAAAACCAAAGGAGAAATCGTATTTCATCTGTGGCCCCGAAGCCATGAAAAAGAACATCACCAAACAGCTCAGACAAGAAGGGGTAAAACAGAAATACATTCACGATGAAGAATTTGCATTTAGATAAAACAACTATTCATATGAAAAATCAAAAAAATCATCAATACATGACACTCACGAAAAACATCGCATTTTTATTCGTATTGCTCTTATTCTCAGGGTGCAAACAAGGAGAAAAAAAAGAACAGGGTGGTTCACAAATGAAAAGTGAGGTTTCTAACGAAAAACCGTTTGTACGTACGCAGAATTATGCGGCGGTATTCAATTGGGCGACCCAAGACGAAAAGCTTGTAATGGAGAATACCGTACCACAGTCCGATCAATTATTGGCCCTCTGGAAAAACGGCACCGTAGAAAACGTGTATTACGATGCCAAGGCACAGTATGACAAGTTTTCCTATTTCCCGAACATCACCTTTACCCTCAAAGCTGAAGATGAAACGGCGGCCAAGGCCATTTTGAATGATCTGGTAATGGTGAAGAAAGGCATAGCCACCTATACCATACACCCTGTCGGCACTTTGTGGCTCAAAAGGGATGCTGAAAAAATCGAACAAAGGGGCCTGACCAGTTCATATGTCACAGTTTGGACCACGAACAAGAAACCCGACATGGATCTCACGAAAAAACAGAATGATGCCATACTGGAACTTTGGAACGAAGGGGCTATCGAGAACGTCTATTTTGATATTGAAGGCACACAACAACAAAACCAAAAGACCGATTTTGTATTTTTTGTAAATGCCGATTCAGAAGATGGGGCAAAGGGCATCATAGACGATCTGCCCTTTGTGAAAGAACAAATTGCCTCTTACCAACTCTATCCTGTGGGCATATTTTGGATGGGATTGAATGAAGAGTGACCAATACTGCCCTTTCTTTTGAAGGCAGGATCATATGTTGGCTTTCTACATTTCGGGTCAGGGCATCAAAGTGCTACCCCAACCCCACATCTAAGGTCATCATGATAATGAAACCCCCGATGAAGCCCATGGTGGCCACATCGGTGTATTTGTCACGCTGGGTTTCTGGGACCACTTCTTCGACCACCACAAAAATCATCGCTCCTGCGGCAAACGCCAGGGCATAGGGTAAAATGGGCTCAAAGGTCAGCACGGCCCAGGCCCCCAATACCCCTGCCATGGGTTCTACAATGGCAGAGGCTTGCCCATACGACCAACTTTTAAAGCGGCTCAGCCCTTGTCGCCGCATCGGTACGGCCACGGCAAAGCCCTCTGGAAAATTTTGCAATCCGATTCCCAAGGCCAGGGCCACAGCACCTCCAATGGTGGCCCCTTCAAAACCTGAAGCCACGCCCCCGAACAAAACACCTACGGCCAGACCTTCGGGAATATTGTGAAGGGTGATGGCGAGAACAAGTAATGTAGTACGGTGCCATGGGGTCTTTACCCCTTCGGCCTCGTCTATTTTAAAGTTGATATGTAAATGCGGAAGTACCTTGTCTAAACCATAGATAAACAAGGCGCCCAATAAAAACC
>JANQOD010000118.1 GCA_028289745.1 Allomuricauda sp.
GAAAAAATCAAACAAGTGGCCGCCATCTCCGCCAACAACGATGAAACCACTGGTGACCTGATCGCACAAGCCTTTGAAAAAGTGGGCAAAGAAGGTGTCATCACCGTTGAAGAGGCCAAAGGCACCGATACCTATGTCGATGTTGTGGAGGGGATGCAGTTCGATCGGGGTTATCTCTCTCCTTATTTTGTGACCGACTCTGAAAAGATGGTGGCAGAATTGGACAACCCGTACATCTTGCTTTTCGACAAGAAAATTTCTGCAATGAAAGATTTGCTTCCCGTATTAGAGCCTGTGGCCCAATCGGGAAAACCCTTGTTGATCATTGCCGAAGATGTTGATGGTGAGGCATTGGCCACCTTGGTAGTGAACAAATTGAGAGGTTCTCTGAAAATCGCTGCCGTTAAGGCCCCTGGTTTTGGTGACCGCAGAAAGGCAATGTTAGAAGATATTGCCATTTTGACCAACGGTACCGTAATTTCTGAAGAAAGAGGGTTTTCTTTAGAGAACGCTACCATTGATATGTTGGGCTCTTGTGAAAAAGTATCCATTGACAAAGACAACACTACTTTGGTGAACGGTTCTGGTACCGCCAAAAATATCAAGACCCGAGTTAACCAAATCAAATCTCAAATCGAGACGACCACCTCTGATTATGACAAAGAAAAACTTCAAGAGCGCCTGGCCAAATTGGCGGGTGGTGTTGCCGTACTATATGTCGGTGCCGCTTCTGAGGTTGAGATGAAAGAAAAGAAAGATCGTGTAGATGATGCCTTGCATGCCACAAGGGCTGCCGTCGAAGAGGGTATCGTAGCCGGTGGTGGTGTGGCATTGGTACGCACCAAGACTTTGCTCTCAAAAGTCGATACCGATAACGAAGACGAAGCCACAGGTCTGCAGATAGTGGCGCGGGCCATCGAATCTCCGTTAAGAACCATTGTTGAAAATGCTGGTGGCGAGGGCTCTGTGGTCGTTGCCAAAGTAATGGAAGGCAAAGGTGACTTCGGATATGATGCCAAGGCAGGTAAATATGTCGAGATGATGAAAGCCGGTATTATCGATCCGACCAAAGTAACCCGGATCGCTCTGGAAAATGCCGCTTCGGTCGCCGGAATGATTTTGACCACCGAGTGCGCCTTGACAGACATCAAAGAGGATACTCCCGCAATGCCCCCAATGGGTGGAGGCGGTGGCATGCCCGGAATGATGTAAAAAAAGCTTCTAAATCCCTAAGGGAACTTTAAATAGAAGACCGTCTCGAAAAATCGAGACGGTCTTTTATTTTGAACGCTGTCCTCATCACGATATCATAAAAACGGCCATCACCAACATGATGGCATTTTCAATAAAGGTCGCCTCGGTCATGGGCAGGTCAAGGGCCGTACCCAAACAGGCGCAGCGAATCGCTTTTTTATCCAATAGGGTCTTGGTCACACCAAAAGTGGTAATACCCAGAAGTATGATTGTGGCGATCAGTGCCACCTCAATATTGTACCGCGTCAAAAACATAAGGCCAAGGGCCAGTTCAAAGAATGGATAAACCCAGCCGTAAGCTGGAATCGCTTTCGCCAAGGGGTCATACATTCTAAAGCTTTCAGGAAATCCCTTTAAATCCAAAAACTTGAAGAAACTAAAAACAATATAGAACAACCCCATGAAGTCGAGCATCGCCTCCTTTATGTTCCACTCCTTATAGTTCAACAAGAAAGAAGCCACAAACAGATAAGCAAAAATCAAGAATAGCGGTTGAAGCTGCCTTAACTTTGATTTTCTCTGGGGCAAGGGCAT
>JANQOD010000142.1 GCA_028289745.1 Allomuricauda sp.
CTCGAGCGGTGATCATGGGGATCAAGAACCATGGTCGTTCGGTGACGAGATAACCGATATCGTCAGAAAGTTCATCGAATTGCGCTATGAGCTCTTGCCCTACCTCTATACCATGTTTTACAGATATGTGAACGAAGGGCTTCCAATGTTGAAATCGTTGGTGTTCTATGATCAAGAAGATACCCAGACCCATTTCAGGACGGATGAATTTCTATTTGGCGAACAATTATTGGTGTGCCCGATCCAAGAACCCAATGCCCAAGGCAGACGAATGTACATTCCGAAAGGAAAATGGTATAATTATTGGACTGAAGAAATAGTTGAAGGCGGTGTAGAGAAGTGGGTGGCCGCCAGAATAGATAAGATTCCGATATTCATCAAAGAAGGCGCCATCATTCCGAAGTATCCGGTACAGCAGTATGTTGGCGAAAAAGAATTGACCGAATTGAAGCTCGATGTGTACTATAAAGAGGGTGCAGAGAATTCAATCGTGTACGAAGACCAACAAGAGGGGTATGATTATAAAAAAGGAAGGTACAGCTTAAGAAAGTTTAGGCTCAAGGGCAAGCCGAAAGAACTGATCATTCAACAGTTCAAAGATGGCAGTTTTATTACGTCATATGAGACGTTCAAACTACATTTTCATGGACTTCCCTTCAAAATAAAGACTATCGAACTCGACAACGAGATCGTCGATTTAAAATCAGTGAAGTTGAATGGGGGCAATAGTATTGAAATCAGTAAAAATTTTACGGAACTGCATCTGACAGGAGCTTGATTTTTTTGTATTTTTCCTATTATAAACACTGACACTATGAGAAGATTAATTTTGGCATTGACACTGTTTTTGGCAGTCGTTGCATGTAAGACCAACCCGTTCACGGGCAAAAAAACATTGAATTTTTATCCGAACAGCCAGATTTTCCCTATGGCTTTCGCACAATATGACCAGTTTTTGACTGAAAACGATGTCGTAGAGGGCACTTCCGAAGCAAAAATGATTACCAATGTAGGGCAGCGTATCGCGACAGCGGCCGAACGATGGTTGGATGCCAATGGTTATCCGGGCTATTTGAAAGACTATAAATGGGAATACACCTTGGTAAAAGATGAAACCGTCAATGCATGGTGCATGCCCGGGGGAAAGATTGTCTTTTACACGGGTATTCTGCCCATATGCCAAGATGAGACCGGTGTGGCAGTGGTCATGGGGCATGAAGTTGCACATGCCCTTGCCGATCATGGGGCACAGCGAATGAGCGCGGGCATGTTACAACAGCTTGGCGCCGTAGCGGGCAATGTGGCCATCAAAGACCCACAAAAACGTAACACGTTTAATCAAGCCTATGGCCTTGGGTCAACTTTAGGTGTGATGCTGCCCTTTAGCAGAAGCCATGAAACAGAGGCCGACCGTATCGGTATTCAGATTATGGCCATTGCAGGGTATAATCCGGATGAGGCGGCTGAATTGTGGAAACGTATGAAAGCGAAGGCAAGTCAGGCACCACCAGAGTTTTTAAGTACGCACCCATCAAGCGATACCAGGATCCAGAATTTAACCGCTTGGGCGCCTTTGGCCAAACAAGAAGCGGCCAAGTTTGGCGTAACCAGCTTCAAATAAGGCAAAACACAGATCATTCAAATAAAAGTCGTCCATATCTGACGGCTTTTTATATTTTTAAGACATGGTGAAAGTGCTTGCGATGAAAGGCAACAAAAAATTGTTGAATGCTTGGGCATTCTACGATTGGGCCAACTCCGTTTACAGCTTGGTGATTGCCTCTGCCATATTCCCCATTTTTTATGGGGCTTTGTTCAGGATGGCCGAAATCGAAAAAGTATCGGTTTTTGGGGGTGAGATAGCCCGTGCACCCCTGATCAGCTATGTGACCTCTGCAGCCTTTGTGTTCATTGCCTTGATTACGCCCTTGATATCGGGCATTGCCGATTATTTGGGCAACAAAAAGATATTCTTGAAATTCTTTTGTTATCTAGGTGCGGTGTCATGTATCGGACTGTATTGGTTTTCGTTGGAGAACATCTATTTTGGACTCATCTGCTATTTCTTCGGATTGGTGGGCTTCTGGGTCAGTTTTGCCATCAA
>JANQOD010000159.1 GCA_028289745.1 Allomuricauda sp.
TTTCTTATACCATTCCCATAAATCATGGTGCTGTATTGGAAAAATGACAAATCTATCTTTGTTTTCTTGCAGAATGGGTTCTATGACCGAAGACATATACAGAAATTTTAAAAGGTTATTGTTATGAGTGAAATTTCCCCTTGGATGGGCTAACAAAGATTTAAAAATGTGACCTAATTGTAAAGTTTGTTTTGGCAAAACAAGGCCAAAGTTTTTAACACAAGTTGTTGAAATCTAGGTTTAGAAGCGATGTTCATTGGATTTCCGAAAGATGTGTTTTTTTGAATGCAAGGGCCCTGTCGTTAAACACAAAAAAGAGACCGAAAAGTATTTTCTTTGATACTTTTCGGTCTATAATCTTAACGTCTTGCCCCGGCCTCTATATGCATTGCCATAACGCACGGCCAGCCGAAGTAAAAATGGTCAATTGTTTTCTTTAGGTAGTTCCCCCGAAACCCAAGAAACCGAAAAACCATCTTTGACAACGGCAATGATATTGTAAAGCAACATATCTAGTATGTTTGGTTGGCCGTACGTGGTTGGCAATATTCGCATATTCACTCTATTTGGGCTACTGTCATTGTTTTTGGTTCTGTCTGCTCAGGACTGTTCTCAAATATTGAGGCCAAGACCAGTACTGCGACAAGAATCAAAAACAATACTATACATTTTTTCATTTTTGGTGGGGTTAGTTAATTTGGTCCAATTATCATTGGCAAAACCAAAATAGACCCTATTGCGACACTACACATCGCCGAATGTATGGATGGTAGTAATTTATGTATGGATGGATACCCAAAAAAAGCGGCCTTAGATTTCTTACCTATTTCATTTGCAAGCAACTAGGTCATTGATTATCTTAAAAGCACAAATATGCCAAAAAGCAATATTTAGGAGATAATCAACCGATTATAATAGATAATGAACCAGAAATACATATTGTTCAACGGGCTATTTTCAATAACCCTAATTTTGGTTTCTTATATATAGTATTGACGTATGTTGGAAGCAGTCATAGTAGATGATGAGATCAAAGCGCTACAAAGCCTCAGTTGGGAGCTGACCAATCTCAGTGATGAGGTCGATATCATAGCTTCATTTACCGATGCCCATGAAGCATTGAAATATTTAGAGAAAAACACCCCCGATTGTCTCTTTCTTGATATCGAAATGCCCACTATGGACGGGTTTCAATTCATCAAAAACCTAAAGAACAAAAACTTCCCTGTGGTCATCACCACCGCCTACAACCAATATGCATTGAAGGCATTGAAAAATGAGGCCATCGATTATCTGCTCAAACCCATAGATTCTGATGACCTTAGCGAAACCCTTGAAAAAATAAAAAAGTACAACGCCAAGAACCTGACAGCAGAAAGACTTGAGAAGATCTTGTTGGAACACAATGCAGAATCACACCACAAAAAGATTACCATAAACACCGATGGCAAATTGATGTTCTTCAATAGCGATGACATTCTCTATGCCGAATCAGATGGTAACTACAGCACTATATTTCTCAGTGACGGGCAAAAAATTCTGTTGACCAAAAAACTAAAAGAGGTCAATGAACTATTGCCGAGCAACAGTTTCTTCCGCATCCACAACTCCTATATCGTAAACCTCAATAAAATAAAAGAGTTCTTGAAAACAGATGGCTATGTCATTTTAGAGACCAACCATAAAATTCCGGTTTCAAGACAGAAAAAATCAGATTTTTTAGATTTGTTGTAACCTATCCCCCTATAGTGTCCTGTAGAGAATCCTTCATATTGAATCCTATTGCCCTAAAAGCGAGATGGGTTTTGGTGCTTCTTCTTTTTCTATGCACGTTAAATAAGGTTTCGGCACAGTTCATTCCTACAACATTCAAAAAAAAGGTTGAAAAACTCATAACTGCGTCACCAAAAGAATATACGCCGATAAATACCGAGTTCAAGCGTGAAAAAAGGGACACCGTATTAATGGCCTATTTAAACCAGGAAGCCAAAAAAGCCAACTATTATGAAGCGCAGGCCTATGCCTTAAACCATATTGGGCGAACCTTTAGAAATCTATCCCAATTCGATAAGGCAGAAATGTACCATAAAGAGGCCCTGAAAATAGCAGAGGAAGCCAATAGCATCGATTTTAGGGTATTGAGCCATAATTGGCTCGGAGTGGTATATCGGCGTACAGATGCCATCAAAACAGCACTCGACCATAACCAAGAAGCATTAGAGTTGGCCGAATCGGTAGAAAACCCCTCACATCATATCAAAAGAAGTATTAATGTATCATTGAATTGCATCGGTAATCTCTACCAAACATTAGAACAATATGATCTGGCCATAGAGCAGTTCAAAAAGGCCTTAAAACTTGATTACGAACTTGACAACAAGTTGGGGCTGGCCATCAATTACCAAAATATCGGGGAATGTCTTGAGCACAAGGGTGAACTCGACCAGGCTTTGGAAAATTACCGAAAATCATTAGCCTTCAATGAAGAAATCAACAATGTCATGGGCCGTATTCTATGCAAGAACAGCATTGCACAGGTACACCTCAAGCAAAATATGCCCCACGCCGCACTTGTATTGTTGGAACCCCTGCACGAACTGTCAATACAACTGGGCGACAATTTTATTACATCGTCGGTTTTTATCAATACCGGCTGGGCCCAATCGAAACTGGGAAATTTCAAAAAAGCGGAGAACCATATCAAAAAAGGTCTTGATATGGCCCAACGATACAATATGCCCAGCATTGAATTATTAGCCTATGGGCATTTGGCAGAGTTGGAAACCGTTAGGGGCAATTATAAAAACGCCCTCGAATACCAAAAAAAAGCAGATCAACGAGACAAACAGATAACAAGCGGCAGAAATCTACGGTATATGCATGATGTCATATCTCGTTACGAAGCAGATAAAAGAAATAGTGAAATTGCCGATCTGGCCAAAGAAAATGAATTGGTGCGATTACGGTTGCGAAAGAACCAGACCACATTTTTAGTGAGCGCCTTGGCCATCGGTTTGATCGCATCTATCCTTTACATACTTCATAGAAAATATCAGAGCCAGAATGAAAAAAGAGTGCTCAGCTTAGAACAGAATATGTTGCGAAGCCAAATGAACCCGCATTTTTTGTTCAATTCGTTGAACTCGATAAAGCTCTATATCATCAATAATGACCAAAAGAACGCCGTACATTATCTGAACAAATTTTCTAAACTGGTCAGAAAGATCTTGGAGGCCTCTTCAAGCAAAGAAACCACCCTTGAAGAAGAATTGGAGACCCTTGAACTGTACATGAATATCGAGAACATCCGCTTTTCGAACGAAATCGACTTTGAGGTCAATATCGATAAGAACATCGACCTAGGGCAAATCAAGATTCCGTCGCTTGCCCTTCAGCCATTTCTTGAAAATGCGCTCTGGCACGGCCTTTCGCCCAAAGAAGGAAGAAAGAAAGTCAGTCTTGATGTAACACACAAGACCAATGGCCATGTGACCATCACCATTGAAGACAATGGCATTGGCAGGGAAGCGGCACACATCAACAAAGAAAACCGGGTATTGAAACGAAAGTCCGTGGGCATCAATATCACTAAAGAACGTTTGGCCAATTTTGCAAAAGACTATCAAAATTCTTTTGAAGTACAGATCATCGATTTGTTCGATGATAACGGTAAGGCCCGCGGTACAAAAGTAGAGGTTGAAATACCCGTTATTTAGTATGCTCTTTGGCCACTTTTTCAAGTTCGGCATACCATGCTTCCCCAAATTTTCGAACCAAGGCTTCTTTGACGAATACATAAATGGGTACTTTCAGGTCATGGCCCAATTTACAGGCAGGGTCACAAATTTCCCAACGGTGGTAGTTCACAGCCGTGAATTCTGAGTACCTTTTTGTTCTCACTGGGTAAAGATGGCATGATATGGGCTTTCTCCATTCTGTCGCCCCTTGGTCGTACGCTTTCTCAAGTCCACATTTGGCGACCCCCTTTTGGTCATACACCACATAGGCGCAGGCTCCTGTTTTCTTTACCAATGGCGTTTCCCATTCACCATCTTCCCCCATGACAAATGCTCCAAGTTTTTCGATGGCCTCAATACCTTCTTTACGTAAAAATGGCCTTACCCTTTCGAAAAGGTCTTCGAGAATTTTGGTTTCAGAGGTTTCCAATGGCGCCCCATATTCGCCATCGACACAACACGCCCCCTTGCAGGCGTTGAGATTGCAGACAAAATCATTTTCTATGATATCTTCAGAGATGAGGGTCTTGCCAATTTGAAACATCTATCAATCGGTTTAGCGAAAATGTAACGTTTTAAAAATTTCATGGATTTAAACATCCAACAGCTCTCTTAAAACGTAAATTTGCGCGACAAATATAGTGCAAGATGAATTTCAGCTTTAAAGAAATCGCCACTGCCAGTATGGTGCTCTTTGCGGTAATCGATATTTTGGGAAGTGTTCCCATTATCATCTCGCTTCGTAGAAAGGTCGGACATATTCAATCTGAAAAGGCCTCGATCGTCGCCGCAAGCATCATGGTAGCCTTTCTCTTTGTTGGCGAGAGCATCTTGAAGTTGATCGGCATCGATGTGAATTCATTTGCCGTGGCCGGGGCCCTGGTCATTTTCTTTCTTGCGGTCGAGATGATCCTGGGCATTACACTTTACAGGGATGATGAGCCAGAAACGGCTTCGGTGGTGCCCATTGCATTTCCGTTGATCGCGGGTGCAGGTACCTTGACTTCTATTTTGGCACTTCGGGCAGAATACCATGTAGAGAATATTATCGTGGCCATCATCATGAACACCATTTTTGTTTATTTGGTATTAAAAACATCCAAGAAGATCGAAAGGTTTTTGGGCAAGAATGGGCTCAGTATCATTCGAAAGGTATTTGGTGTTATCTTATTGGCCATTGCCGTTAAATTGTTCGCCACCAATATCAATCAATTGTTGAACCCTTAACATAAATAATGCCCATGAACAAAACCCTGACCATCGCATTGATCATTTTAGCATTGGGCCTCATCATATTCAATGTTACCTTATTGGATTTTCAAAAGCCCTTGATGGGCGAAAGCCTTATTGCTGTAATCGGAATCTTCGCCTCATTGTGCGCAATTTTGCTTTTGACCATTCTCTGGAACTCGAAGAAAATAGAAAAGAAGGTAAAAGGAGAGGATTAATCCATTAATGGAGCTTCAATGGCCATTGAAGTCGATACCACAGAATCGATTTCGACCACTTTTTGTAGCATGGTGTCATGCGATCCTTTGATTTGTGCCGAAAGGTTGGGCGAAAACAACTGTTCTGCCAAATTTGCCTTTAGATAGGCCTTGATCTTTGTTTCTTGGACATAAAAATCAAGCTTTATCTTTCGGACCAGTACAAAATCAATGAATTTTTCAAAGAGAATATCATCGACCCTAAACGTTTCCAAAAATTGTTTTTTTGAATACGACCGGTATCTGTTTCTATCTTCTTCAAGGTGCTCGAAGATAAAACGTGCAAAGAACTCATAGGTGCCATCCATACTCTCAATGGCCTCTTCTTGATTGCTTCCTATGGGTATGAACACATCGGGAATTATACCCCCGCCGCCATAGACAATCTTGCCTTTGGGCGTTCTGAACTTCAGTGAATCGGCAACCTTGATACTATCTACAGAAATCAATTCACCACTATGGTAACGGTTCACAAACTCTTGATAATAATCTTCTTGGTGCCCATTTTCATATGATTTTTGAATAGACCTGCCCGTGGGCGTGTAGTATCTTGAAACGGTCAAGCGCACGGCAGAACCATCGCCTAGATCCATTTCGCGCTGCACCAACCCCTTGCCAAAAGAGCGACGACCGACAATGGTGCCCGCGTCGTTATCTTGTAGGGCCCCCGCGATTATTTCGCTGGCCGAGGCAGAACGTTCATTGATCAGCACATAAATCGGTCTGTTTTCAAAATTGCCCCCTTCGGTGGCAAAGACTTTCTTTACTTTTCCCTTTTTGTTCTTGGTAAACAGAATCAATTTTCCCTCTTCTAAAAACTCATCGGCCAATTGCTCTGCGATTCCCAGATATCCTCCAGGATTATCCCTTAAATCGAGCACCAATTTTTCGGCCCCCCGTATCTTTAATTTCTGTAGGGCATCAACAAATTCGGCAAAGGTAGATTCGGCAAAGCGATTGATTTTGATATAGCCCATATCATCGCTGAGCATATAATACGCATCAACACTTTTGATGGGCACCCTATCTCGCCTAATGGTCACATCAAAAAACCTATTTTCTGATTTTCGGTACACCCCAAGTCTGACACGGCTACCGGCCTTGCCCTTTAGCCTGTTCACGATCTCAGAGTTCGATATGCGCTTTCTAAAGAGCGTGTCACCATTGGCCGTCAATATTCTATCGCCCGGTTTAATGCCCCTTCTATAGCTTGGTCCATTCTTTATCGGGCGAATCACCGTAATGGTGTCCCTGTACATATAAAAACTGACGCCAATGCCCACAAAATCACCCTTCATGTTCTCAGAGACCTCTTTCATCTCACTTCTTGGAATATAAACGGAATGGGGATCTAATTTGCCCAAGATATTGTTCACGGTAATATCGACGATACTATCGGTATTGACCTCATCGACATACTCATAATCGATATAATCGATAAGTCGATTCAACTTGTCTTTCTTTGAGTTTGTCGAGAACAGTTTTTCAGGGGTATCGTTGAAGTGCAGTTTGCCCCCAATGAAAATGCCAAGGGCAATGGCGACCGCCAATAGTGTAGGTAATATGAACTGATATTTTTTCATTATGGTCGTTTGGGCACTAAACCATTTCTTCCAAAATGGGCAAATGCTGTATCTCGACTCCGGCCCGTTTCAAAAAACGCAATCCGGAATCATCTTTATAGGCCTTTTGATATACCACACGTTTTATGCCAGACTGATGAATCAGTTTGCTGCACTCTCGGCACGGTGACAATGTGATGTACAAGGTGGCCCCCTCACACGATTGTGTCGAAGCGGCTACTTTTGATATGGCATTGGCCTCAGCGTGCAGCACATACCATTTGGTATAGCCCTCTTCGTCTTCACAAATATTTTCAAAGCCTGTCGGGGTACCGTTATAGCCATCTGAAATGATCATACGGTCTTTTACTATTATGGCCCCTACCTGTTTTCGCTTACAATAAGACAATTTGCCCCACTCATGGGCCATTCTCAAATATGCCTTATCGTATTTTTCTTGTTTGCTCTGCTTCATAAATTGAAAACGGGGTTATATCAATTAAATATACCTGCTTTCAAAAACCTCCGCAACCTAATTCCGAAGAAATTAACGAAAGGCCTAATACGGAAACGTGTCTTTCAGCATCGGTATTGTAATGATCAAGATCAAAATCGAGGTCACGCCGATAAAAATGCGCTTTTTGACCTTGACCATGTCTTGAATGACAAAGGCCAGCAACAAGATCAATAGAATGATGGCCACTTGTGAAAATTCTATGCCAGTAGCAAAACCCAGCAAGGGGCCTATTTTTTCTTCTTCTTCTGCCATGAGCATTTTGAAATAGTTTGAAAACCCAAAACCATGGATCAGACCAAAAAAAGCCGTTGCCAGGCCTTGAAAGTAAATCCCGGTAGACTTGCCCTCTTTGAACACCCTGAAAATATTGAACAAGGCGGTCAACGCAATGGTCACCGGAATCAGAAATTCAATAAGACCCACATCGACCGTAGCGGTTTCATAGACCGACAGTGCCAGTGAAATACAATGGGCAATGGTGAAAATCGTGGCCAGGATCACCACCTGTTTCCATTTTTTGAAAGAAAACGGAACCGCCAACGCGGCCAAAAACAGAATATGATCATAGGCTCCCAAATCCAACACGTGGTTAAACCCCAGTTTTATGTAGAACCAAAAATCTTGCATTTTTTTGTTTATGTTTTTAAAATAATCGTAGAGAACATTTCTTAAGTCATTCCCCGTTCTTGTTGAATGGTCTCGTATGCTTTTTGTACTTCCTTGAATTTTTCTTCGGCCCCTTTCTTGATGGCTTCGTCTTGGGTGATCACCCTATCGGGGTGGTACTTCTTTGCCATTGTTCGATAGGCTTTTTTCACTTCGTCATCAGTTGCGGTTTTGTCAATCTCTAAAATTTTATAGGCATTATCGGCCGATTTGATGAACATGGCCATGATGCTCTCAAAATCACGCATCGCTACTCTAAGATAGCCTGCTATTTCTCGAAGTTTGTCGGTTTCGGCCGTACTTACCCGACCATCTGATTGGGCGATCCCGAAGAGAAAATGCACCAACTGTAGCCGTACCTCATAGCGCGTTCGCTGGTTGAGGTAACTACAAATGCGCTGTGCCGAGACTTCTCTTTTTTTGATGACCTCATTGAACGTGCGAAAGATGGCATTGGCCTTTTCTTTGCCATAGGTACTGAGAAAATATTGCCGCACATAGTCAAGTTCGCGTTGGCTTACACTGCCATCGGCCTTGATGACTATAGAGCAGAGCGACAAAAGGTTCAATTCGAAATCAGCGGGCGAGACGGTCTGTTCGCCAAAACCACGAAAAATGCTACGGCCATTTCCACTCCCGCTGGCATTATCAAGAAAACTGCCCAACAAGAAACCCAAGATCGCTCCCGGAAACCGAAATATATAATATCCTAAAATGGCCGCAATCCACTTTATCATGTTGAAAAAATAAAGCCCAAAGATACATTTTTGAATACGAACCAAGTTTAGAAAGGAATCGCAAAAAAACAACAAAATGCCTATCTTTGGCATCCATAAAAAATTGAACCTATGTATCCAGAAGAATTGGTAAAACCGATGAGAGATGACCTGGCCACCGCCGGGTTCGAAGAGTTATATACAAGCGAAGCCGTTGAAGACGCTTTGAAGCGAGAGGGCACAACCTTGGTAGTGGTGAATTCTGTTTGTGGCTGTGCGGCCGCCAATGCCCGACCTGGGGCCAAATTGAGTTTGCAAAACGACAAAAATCCTGACCATTTGGTCACCGTTTTTGCAGGGGTCGATACAGAGGCCGTCAATACCGCGCGTGCCCATATGGTGCCTTTTCCACCATCATCACCAAGCATGGCACTGTTCAAAAATGGCGAATTGGTGCACATGATAGAACGGCACCATATTGAGGGAAGACCTGCCGAGATGATCGCTGAAAACCTTACTGAGGCCTATAACGAGCATTGCTGATCTTTTTAAAAAGAAATTGAAAAGTAAAATGACCACTTCTTCTGAAGTGGTTTTTTATTTTTGAAATATGCAAAAACTATTGTCCTATCCGCTGACCTTCCTCTATTTTCTGTTCTTCGGATCGACACTCTTGATTTTTCACCCGATACAGTGGTTTTGCCTAAACATATTGGGATATGGAGCCCACAAACGCAGTGTATCAATATTGAACTGGTGGTTGATGCGCTGCACCCATATTCTGGGCACCCGTTATACCTTCAAGAACGAGTATCAAATTTCGACCGATATTCCGCTGATCATCGTGACCAACCATCAGAGCATGTACGATATTCCGCCCATCATCTGGTACATGCGCCGGCACCATCCGAAATTTGTGGCAAAAAAAGAACTGGGCAAGGGCATACCCAGTGTTTCGTACAATCTACGGCATGGCGGGTCAGTGCTCATCGACCGAAAAGATGGGCAACAGGCATTGGCCGAAATCGCCGGGCTAGGGCAGTACATTGAACAATACGATCGAAGTGCCGTCATATTTCCCGAGGGTACGCGAAGTCGCGACGGCCATCCCAAACCTTTCAAGCCCATGGGATTGAAAACCTTGATGAAAAATGCCCCTTCTGCGCTGATCGTACCCATCAGCATCAACAACTCTTGGAAGTTGCTCCGTTACGGAAAGTTCCCGATGGGATTGGGCTGCCATCTAAAATTCGAGGTGCAGGCCCCCATTAAAAATGAAGGAAATCCCGATGATATCGTAGCCCAAGTCGAAGCATCGGTCAAAAAAGGAATCATATCGGCATGACCAATTCTGAAATCATAGAGAAGACCATTGCCTTTGTCAGGGAAACCTTGAAAGGGGCAGAAGGCGGTCATGACTGGTTTCATATACAACGGGTGTTCAACAACACCTTGTTGATCGCCAAAGATGAACAGGTCGATGTGTTGGTGGTCAGCCTTGCGGCACTTTTGCACGATATCGCCGATGCCAAGTTCCATGATGGTGATGAAACCATCGGCCCTAAAATGGCCGAAGAATTTTTAAGATCGATTTCGGTCGCCGATGAGGTCACTTCACATGTGAAAAAAATCATCGAAAACATTTCCTTCAAGAACTCATTGACGGCTGAAAAAAGGTTTGCTTCCAAAGAGCTCAAGGTCGTTCAAGATGCCGACCGATTAGATGCCATGGGGGCCATTGGCATTGCACGTGCCTTCAATTATGGAGGTTACAAAGGGCGTGAGCTCTATAATCCAGAAATTGCCCCAAATCCCGATATGACCAAAGAGGCGTACAAAAAGTCAAACGGCCCCACCATCAATCATTTCTATGAAAAATTGTTGCTGCTGAAAGATAAAATGAACACGAAAACGGGAAAACAACTGGCAGAACAACGGCATCAGTTCATGCTCAACTACTTAGCGCGGTTTTTCGAAGAATGGAACGGTCAGGTTTGACACAATTGCCCTCTTGAGACATTGAAAACAAAACCATTTTCTTAGTTGTGGCGGCTTTCAAAGATTTTCTGTTTTCGTATCTTCAAGGCCCTATTAAACCCAGACAAAAATGCAAAGAAGAAAGTTCCTGAAAAATGCAGCGACAGGTTCAGCTCCCTTTACCATAGTGCCCAGTTTTGTGTTGGGCAAAAACCACATACCCCCAAGTGATACGCTCTATGTGGGCGCTTTT
>JANQOD010000160.1 GCA_028289745.1 Allomuricauda sp.
TTTGAAGATGCCCGAATGCTTGATTTTTGTACTCCGGTGCTCTTCGCTTCGAACAAGACCGTTTCACACCAAAAAAAGATATTGTCCATAAATGCCAACTTTAATGGCGTGCATGAGGTCTCGAAGACCATCGAGGGTAAGATCAATGTGGTCAATGTTTGGAAAGAATCTCCAAGAATAGAATTTGGAAAGCCCACCGAAGAAAGTGGCAGGTACGCCATAAAATCTTTACGGGCAGCGGTCGAAGCTTTGAAAAAGGGGGAAATCGATGTTCTGGTGACCGCACCGATCAACAAGAACAATATACAATCAGAAAATTTCAAATTTCCGGGGCATACCGATTTTTTGGCCCAAGAACTTGAGGGAGAAAGCCTGATGTTCATGGTAACCGACACCCTGCGTGTCGGATTGTTGACCGATCATATAGCGGTGAAGGATGTCGCCCAGGCCATTACAAAAAAAAGGGTTTTTGAAAAAGTGGCCACCATGGTGGATTCGTTAAAAAAAGACTTTGGTATCAGAAGACCAAAAATCGCCTTATTGGGCATCAATCCGCACAGTGGTGATAGGGGCACCATTGGCCAAGAAGACGATAAGATATTGAAGCCCGTGATTCAAGAGCTCTTCGATAAGGGATGGTTGGTCTATGGACCCTATTCTGCCGATAGTTTTTTTGGCTCCAAGACCCATCAGAACTTCGATGCCATACTGGCGGCCTACCATGACCAGGGGCTGATTCCCTTCAAGACCCTATCATTCGGAAAAGGCGTGAATTTTACCGCCGGCCTTTCACAGGTACGCACCTCGCCCGACCACGGTACCGCTTATGAAATAGCGGGCCAGGGCAAGGCTGACGAAAGCTCTTTCAAAGAAGCCGTTTTTGCGGCCATTCAGATTTTCAAGAATAGGGTCGAGTATGAAGAATTGACCAAAAATCCATTGAAAAAACAGAAAGTCAAGAAATCGGCCTAGGGCGTTCGACCACATCGAATTATATGGTAGTAACAGTTGGGCGTTTCTAAATAAATGGTATCTTTGCACCCGCCAGAACCGAAAGGGCCTGGCTTCCTTTCGGGGATATGGCAAACTGAAAGAGCGAAAAATGGAGATGAAGAAGTTCACGATTCCGTTTTCGGGATTGAAACAAGGTAATCATTCGTTTGCCTACACGATAGGGAATGAGTTCTTTGAAGCCTTTGATTATAACGAATTCAATACGACATCGATTGAAGTAAAGGCGCTGCTCAAAAAAATGAGCACCATGATGGAATTGCAGATCACCGCAAAAGGGTCGGTGAACGTTGATTGCGATTTGACCAATGAGCCGTACGATCAGCCCATTACCTCAGAGTTAGATCTTGTGGTGAAGTTTGGAGAAGAATATAACGATGAAGATGATGAGATTTTGATCATTCCGCATGGCGAGCATCAAATCAATATTGCGCAGTACGTTTTTGAAATGTTGGTGCTGGCAGTGCCACAAAAAAGAGTACATCCAGGTGTTGTTGACGGTACATTGAAGTCAGAATTGTTGGATAGGCTCGAAGAGTTACAACCGAAAGAACATAAAAGGGAAGAAGGAAATACCGACCCAAGATGGGACGGACTAAAAAATTTTTTAACAGATAAATAGGAAATCATGGCGCATCCTAAAAGAAAGATATCAAGAACAAGAAGGGATAAAAGAAGAACCCATTACAAGGCTACCATGCCGACCATTGCCAAAGACGCGACCACTGGTGAGATGCACCTTTACCACAGGGCACATTGGCATGAAGGAAAATTGTACTACAGAGGGCAGGTCTTGATCGACAAGACCGAAGAAGAAACTGCTGCTTAATCGTATAGTTTTCAAAAAGAAAATAGGACTCCCGTTGAGAAGCATCGGGAGTTTTTTTATGGCAGCAATCAAATTTTCAAAAACAAATGTGTTTACAGCAAAAAATCACAAAAAATCACTATTTTTCCCTGTTTTTGGGTCAGATTGTGCCGTTTTTGACTTAAAAAGGACACCAAAATGAATAAAAAAACAGCAGCGATTACAGCTGTGGGAGGCTATGTTCCCGATTTCGTATTGACCAACAAGCTGTTGGAAACGATGGTTGAGACCACTGACGAATGGATTACCACCCGAACAGGAATCAAAGAACGTAGAATTTTAAAGGAAGAAGGCCAAGGCACTTCATTTCTCGCTATTAAAGCTGCTGAAGACGCGTTGCAAAAAAGAGGACTTGACCCTTCTGAGATTGATTTGGTGCTCATGGCAACGGCAACACCCGATATGCCCGTGGCCGCCACAGGAACATATGTGGCATCCCAAATCGGTGCTGTCAATGCGTTCTCTTATGATTTGCAGGCCGCCTGTTCCAGTTTTTTATATGGTATGTCTGCCGCTGCCAGCTATATTGAATCGGGCAGATACAAAAAAATATTGTTGATAGGGGCCGACAAGATGTCTTCCATCATAGATTATACCGATCGAACGACCTGTATCATTTTTGGTGATGGCGGTGGAGCCGTTTTGTTCGAGGCCAATGAAGAAGGGCTGGGGCTGCAAGACGAACATTTGCGAACAGACGGTGTTGGGCGGCAGTTCTTGAAAATTGAAGCAGGAGGCTCTATTTTGCCCGCTTCAGAAGAAACGGTCAAGAACAAACAGCACTTCGTGTTTCAAGACGGCAAATCGGTATTTAAGTTCGCAGTATCGAATATGGCAGATGTATCGACCTTGATTATGGAACGCAATGGACTGACCCACGAAGATGTGAATTGGCTGGTGCCCCATCAAGCGAACAAAAGAATTATAAATGCCACAGCGAACCGAATGGGCCTTGATGAGAGCAAGGTCATGATGAACATACACCGATATGGAAATACCACATCGGCGACCCTTCCGCTGCTACTTCATGATTACGAGAAGCAGTTAAAAAAGGGAGATAACCTAATATTTGCTGCTTTTGGAGGCGGATTTACTTGGGGCTCGATCTATTTAAAATGGGCCTATTGATTAAGAAACTAACTAAATCAAATTTTTCATGGACATCAAAGAAATTCAAAGCCTAATCAAGTTTGTTGCCAAATCTGGCGCCAGTGAGGTAAAACTTGAGATGGAAGATTTAAAGATTACCATTCGTACTGGATCGCATACCCCGTCACCTGAGACGACCATTGTGCAACAGATTCCAGTCGCACAGCCCCCCGTGGCCCAAGCCCCGGTACCCGTTGCCGAAGCACCGGCGGCGGCATCGACAGAGCAGAAAGAAGTAGATGCGGACGATTCAAAATATATCACGATAAAATCACCCATTATCGGCACTTTTTATCGTAAACCTTCACCAGACAAACCGCCATTTGTTGAAGTGGGAAAAATCATCAACAAAGGAGATGTGCTCTGTGTAATCGAAGCCATGAAGCTCTTCAATGACATCGAATCAGAAGTGTCGGGCAAGATTGTCAAGATATTGGTAGAAGATTCGTCACCGGTTGAATTTGACCAACCGTTGTTCTTGGTGGATCCCAGTTAATCAAAAGTTTAAAGTTTAAGCTTTATATGTTCAGGGTTGTCAAATCTTGAAATATAAACTGCTAAACCATAAACGCTTAAACTCAAAAGTATGTTCAAAAAAATATTGATAGCAAACAGGGGCGAAATAGCACTACGGGTAATCCGCACCTGCAAAGAAATGGGCATCAAAACAGTGGCGGTATATTCAAAAGCCGACGAAGAGAGCCTCCATGTACGCTTTGCCGATGAAGCGGTTTGTATAGGCCCTGCACCCAGTAACGAATCATACCTGAAGATACCGAACATCATTGCTGCCGCTGAAATCACCAATGCCGATGCCATTCACCCCGGTTATGGCTTTCTTTCTGAAAATGCCAAGTTTTCGAAAATATGCGCCGAATCTGATATCAAGTTTATAGGAGCTTCTGCAGAGCAGATTGAAAAAATGGGTGACAAGGCCACGGCCAAAGCGACCATGAGAAAAGCGGGAGTGCCGACCATACCCGGATCAGACGGAATCTTAAAAGATGTGGAAGAGGCCAAAGAAATGGCCAACAAAATGGGTTATCCGGTGATGATCAAAGCTACAGCTGGTGGTGGTGGAAAAGGGATGCGTGCCATTTGGAAAGAAGAAGAACTCGAAAAGAATTTTGAGAGTGCCGCACAAGAAGCCGAAGCCGCTTTTGGCAATGGCGGTATGTACATGGAAAAACTGATCGAAGAACCGCGCCACATCGAGATTCAAATCGTAGGGGATCAATACGGCAAGGCATGCCACCTCTCAGAACGCGATTGTTCGGTGCAGCGAAGGCACCAAAAGCTTACCGAAGAGACCCCTTCACCGTTCATGACCGATAAACTGCGTGATGCCATGGGCAAGGCAGCTGTAAAAGCCGCCGAATACATCAAATATGAGGGAGCGGGCACGGTCGAGTTCTTGGTCGACAAGCATCGTAATTTCTACTTTATGGAAATGAATACCCGTATTCAAGTAGAACATCCCATTACCGAGCAGGTAATCGATTATGATTTGATTCGTGAGCAGATCTTGGTGGCGGGCGGAGTTCCGATTTCGGGCAAGAACTATACCCCGAAATTGCATTCTATTGAATGCAGGATCAATGCCGAAGATCCCTATAACGACTTCAGGCCTTCGCCAGGTAAGATAACCACATTGCATACGCCGGGCGGTCATGGCATTCGATTAGATACCCACGTGTACAGCGGCTATGTCATTCCGCCGAACTATGATTCGATGATCGCGAAGTTGATTACCACGGCCCAGACCCGTGAAGAAGCCATCAATAAGATGCGAAGGGCCTTGGATGAATTCGTCATTGAGGGCATAAAGACGACCATACCCTTTCATCGTCAGTTGATGGATGACCATGACTATCTGGCCGGTAACTACACCACCAAGTTCATGGAAGATTTCGAGATAGATGAAAAATACCTATATTGAATTTGCCCCGACCCAGTCGGGGTTTTTTGTATGCGATTAAGTTATTGGGAATATAAGACCTGGTTCTCTAAAATTGACTTTACAATAGTTGGTAGCGGTATTGTAGGGCTCACCACTGCCATTTTTCTAAAAGAGAAATACCCAAATGCAAAGGTGCTGATTCTTGAAAAGGGCATTTTGCCCCAAGGTGCAAGTACCAAAAATGCGGGCTTCGCTTGTTTTGGAAGCATTTCAGAAATCATTTCAGACCTCGAGAACCATGATGACAAAGAGGTGTTTCAATTGGTAAAACAACGGGTAGAGGGCATTGATACACTTCGAAGACTATTGGGGGATGGCCCTATTGGTTTTGAACAAAATGGGGGGCATGAAATCTTCTTGGACAGGGATATCGGGCTGTACGAAAAATGCCAGAAAAGAATACCTGAGATCAATGCTTTTTTAAGACCCATTTTCAGGGATGATCCATTTCATGAGCTTCCCAACCAATTCGGCTTTCAAGGAGTACAAAAACGATACATTACCCATCGGTTTGAGGGCCAGTTGGATGCCGGAAAAATGATGTGGCAACTGCTACAAAAAGCCCAAGAAAAAGGAATCATTGTCTTAAACGGCATGGCGGTGACCGCTTTTGAAGATAATGGAGATGCCGTGCACATAGAGATTGCAGGGGGCGAACTATCTACAAAAAAGCTCTTGGTTGCCACCAATGGTTTTGCCGGCCAGTTGCTCAATAAAGCGGTCAAACCCGCAAGGGCGCAGGTACTGGTGACCAGACCCATTAAAAACCTACATGTCAAG
>JANQOD010000184.1 GCA_028289745.1 Allomuricauda sp.
ATGCAACAGCCATCCGTTTGTTTTGATACGGAAACCACTTCGATCAATCCGTTGGAAGCCGAACTCGTGGGCATCGCCTTCAGTTGGACCGTGGGCAAAGGTTTTTATGTTCCTTTCCCAGAAGAAAAAGAAGCCGCCAAAGAACTGATAGAACAGTTACGTCCCTTTTTTGAATCAACGACTATCGAGAAAATCGGACAGAACCTGAAATACGATATCAAGGTAATGCAGAATTATGGGGTCGAGGTCAAGGGCAAGCTGTTCGACACCATGTTGGCGCACTACCTCATCAACCCAGATATGCGGCACAATATGGATGTATTGGCCGAAACCTACCTCAACTACACGCCCATTTCGATTACCGAACTCATTGGCAAAAAGGGCAAGAACCAGTTGAGCATGCGAGAGGTCACACTTGAAAGGCAGACCGAATATGCGGTTGAAGATGCCGATATCACCTTTCAACTGGCACAAAAGTTCAGGCCCGAACTGACACAGGCCAGCACCATGAAGCTGTTTGAAGAAATCGAAGTGCCATTGTTACGGGTGCTTGCCGATATGGAACGTGAGGGCATCAATCTCGATGAAGGTTTTTTAAAGGAATTATCGAAAAGACTCGATACCGACATTAAAAAACTCGAGGAAAAAATATACGAACAGGCCGGTGAGCAGTTCAACATCGCCTCTCCAAGACAACTGGGCGATATTCTCTTTGGAAAGCTGAAACTCGTTGAAAAACCCAAAAAGACGAAAACAGGGCAGTTCTCTACCGCTGAAGATGTTCTCTCATACCTCGCCAAAGACCATGAAATCATTCAGAATGTACTTGACTACCGCGGACTTGCCAAATTGAAGAGCACTTACGTCGATGCACTGCCCAACGAGGTACAAAAGCATAGCGGCAGGGTACATACCGACTATATGCAGACAGTGGCCGCCACCGGGCGATTGAGCAGCAACAATCCGAATTTACAGAACATCCCCATTCGCACAGAACGTGGACGACAGGTTAGAAAAGCCTTTATCCCAAGAGATGGGAACCATGTGCTGCTCGCAGCTGACTATTCCCAAATAGAATTGCGCATCATTGCCGCCTTGAGTGAAGAAAATACCATGATCGAGGCCTTTAAAAATGGCGAGGACATACACGCCTCAACGGCCTCAAAGGTCTTCAATGTACCGATTGACCAAGTGACCCGAGAACAGCGCGGCAATGCCAAGACCGTGAATTTCGGAATCATTTATGGGGTTTCGGCTTTCGGACTTAGCAACCAGACCGACCTCAGCCGTACCGAAGCCAAAGAACTTATCGAAACCTATTACAAGACCTATCCGAAGTTGCGCAATTATATCGGCGACCAAATCGATTTTGCCCGTGACAACGGTTATGTACAGACGGTTTTGGGCCGTCGTCGGTATTTAAAAGACATCAACTCGAACAACCAAGTGGTAAGGGGGGCGGCCGAGCGAAACGCCGTGAACGCCCCCATTCAGGGAAGCGCTGCCGATATCATCAAAATTGCGATGATCAATATCCATAAAAAACTGTCAGAAGGTAAATACAAGACCAAAATGCTGTTGCAGGTGCATGACGAACTGGTCTTTGATGCCTATAAACCCGAATTGGACAAAGTCTCAAAACTGATAAAATCTGAAATGGAAAACGCCTATGAACTGGCCGTACCCTTAGATGTTGAAGTGGGCATTGGCGAGAATTGGTTAGAGGCACATTAAAAAATTAGGACAAAAAATGAAAAATAAAAAACAGTAAAAACCACTCTTATGAAAATTAGTAAACTCCTTTTAGCTTCTTCTTTTTTACTTATATCATGTATCGGCCTCGCACAAGATACACAGCCAAACCGTTTTGATTTCGGTAAAATGTGGTCTTTTGAGAACCCGCCCAAAGAGTGGTTCAAAGAAGCCTATAATTTCGAACCCGGTGATGATTGGTTCACCGATGTGCGAAAATCATCGTTACGGTTCGCAGAATGGTGTTCTGCCTCTTTCATTTCACCAAATGGACTGATCATGACCAACCACCATTGTTCGAGAAGTGTGGTCGGGGCCCTGCAACAAGAAAATGAAAATTTTGACACCCAAGGGTTTTATGCCGTAAACCAAAGTGATGAAAGAAAAGCCGAGGGGCTGTTCGTGGAACAACTTCATATGATCGCCGATATCACCGATGAAGTGATGGCATTGACCAAAAATCCTGACAATGACCTGCACAAAGCGCAAATGACAGAAGATGCCCTTAAAAAAATATCGGAAGAGTATGGAAAAAAGGAAGCATGGT
>JANQOD010000185.1 GCA_028289745.1 Allomuricauda sp.
AGATTTGGGACCTTAAATATTCTAAACGTAATTATCTAATCGTATATCAACTTTCTTTTTATCTTCGGCACAAGACCGTAATTCATCTATATAATTATAACTTTCAACGTGAAATTATGAAAAAAAGTGCATTATATCTCTATTTTTTCGTTGTAATGCTCACCACATCATGTGCACAAAAGACAGATAAGGGCATAAATCTTCCTACAGAAATCAACTTTACGACAAAATTGGTGGTCGATGGATTGAAAAACCCATGGGGAATGGCCTTTTTACCCGATGGCAGCATTTTGATTACCGAAAAATCAGGCGAACTCATCCTCTATAAAGACGAAAAAAAGATTGACATCGGTAACCCTCCGGAAGTTGTCAATAAAGGGCAGGGCGGTTTTTTGGATGTAGAGCTACATCCCGATCATGCCCAAAATGGATGGATTTATTTCTCTTATTCCTCTAAAGAAGGAGAGGGCAAGGGGGCCAATACCGCCATTATGCGCGCCAAACTGAGTGGGAATCGTCTTGTAAACAGGGAAATATTGTACAAAGCGGTACCCAATACGACCCGTGGACACCATTTTGGCTCACGGTTGGAGTTTGACAACAAAGGTTATCTCTATTTTTCAATCGGTGACCGGGGCAATCGGGATGAAAATCCACAAAACATTACCCTAGACGGTGGAAAAATCTACCGTATACATGATGACGGACGCATACCTGATGACAACCCTTTTGTGAGCAAATCAGGGGCCAAAACTGCCATTTACAGCTACGGACACCGAAATCCACAAGGGTTGGCCAAACACCCTGAAACAGGCAAGATTTGGGAGCACGAACATGGCCCAAGGGGTGGCGACGAAATCAATATTGTCGAAAAGGGCAAAAATTATGGCTGGCCCGTCATCACTTACGGAATCAATTACAGTGGCACCAAAATTACTGACGAAACCGCCCGGCCCGGTATGGAGCAACCCGTGTATTATTGGATTCCCTCCATAGGGCCCTGCGGCATGGCCTTTGTCTCTTCGGAAAAATACCCCGATTGGAAGGGCAATCTTTTGGCAGGTTCACTTGCCTTTCAATACCTAGAACGCTTGGTGATCGAAAACAACAAGGTTACCTATCGTGAAAAGCTGTTGGATGGCATGGGCCGCGTACGAAACGTTCGCCAAGCCCCTGATGGTTATATTTATGTGGGTATCGAGGGAAAAGGCATCTATCGGTTAGAGCCAAAGTAGGTTGATGGTTATTAGTTATTAGTTATTAGTTACTAGTTTTTAGTCGTTAGTTAATGGTTAAAGGTTGATGGTTAATGGTTAATGGTTAATAGTTAATAGTTAATAGTTAATAGTTAATAGTTAAAGGTTGATGGTTATTGTTATTAGTTGATAGTTATTTGTTACTAGTTATTAGTTAATGGCCAACGACTAAAGGCTAACGATGACTGCTTACTGCTTACTGCTTACTGCTTACTGCTTACTGGAAGCTAAAACTTTAAGGGCTTTCTTGGAAACCGATTTTCTATTATCCTTTGTCAACCGTTCTAAATGAGGAATCAGCCATTTCAGTAATTCTTCATCTTTTTTGGCCCATTTTGCCAAGGTTTCCATGGTTTGGTTGAGCACTATCCAATCGTTGTGATGGGCCAGGTTATGTTTCAATAGGGTTTTGGCCCTGGCCATCTGTGATTTGGTCATATCGTTTTCCAACAGCAAAAAAAGTTGCGCCAATGTCCATTGGGTAGAGGCTTGGTCAATATTGGCGATATCATTCAAAAACCTGTCTAAAAAAGGCAAAAGCAAATTCTTTTCGACTTTACAGATGCGTTTCATGGCATTCGACACCCGCAATCGCACCACTTCATCCCCAGAAAAATAACAATGGAACAGTTCGTCAAAAAGGCCGTGATCTGCCAATACCTCATCTACAAGTTCAATGGTATTGCCCAACGAGTTAGGATGACCACCTTTCAGCCGTTGTTCAAAATCGGGCATTTATTGTAGTTCTTTTAATGCTTCCCTGACCGAACCATATTTTTTAAGGGCTTTTTCGGCCTCTTCGTAATCCATACCAAGGGCCTCGACCAAATAACGGGTACCACGATCGACCAATTTGTTGTTGCTCAGCTGCATATCGACCATTTTGTTGCCCTTTACCCTACCGATTTTGATCATCAAGGCACTTGAGATCATGTTCAGCACCAATTTTTGGCTGGTACCACTTTTCATACGGGTACTACCCGTAACAAATTCAGGGCCTACTTCAATTTCAATGGCAATATCTGATAGTGTGGCCAAAGGTGAACCGGGGTTGTTGGTAATGCCCGCGGTAAGCAATCCATTTTTTTTTGCATCTTCGATACCACCCAATACATAGGGCGTGGTACCTGATGCTGCAATGCCCACCAACACATCATTTTCATTGATACCGTATTGCTGCAGGTCTTTCCAAGCTTGTTTGGTGTTATCTTCGGCGAACTCTACAGCCTTACGAATGGCACTGTCACCACCAGCGATCAAACCGATGACCCTATCATGTGGCATGCCGTAGGTCGGTGGAATCTCCGAAGCATCCAAAATGCCCAATCTTCCGCTAGTACCTGCCCCAATGTAAAACAAGCGACCTCTTTTTTGAAAACGTTCCGCAGTGGCATCGACAAGTTCAGTAATCTGTGGAATTACCTTTTCAACGGCATAAGCCACTTTTTTGTCTTCCTCATTGATGTTGCAGAGCAATTCGGCGGTGGGCATCTTTTCGAGATCATTGTACAAAGAGGGCTCTTCGGTTATTTTGTGATAGTCGGGCATATTACAGCAAACGTATTTCTTGATTTCTAAAATTATTCAATAAAGGATGATCGGCATCTAATTCGGTGACCATCGTATCGATGGCGTTCAACTCACAGGTCTTAAAACGGTGCTGCGAATTCAGCTTTTCAGAAATGCAGAGTAAAACCGTCTTTTTTGAGGCCTGGATCACTGCTTTTTTGGTCTGCACGATATCCCAATCAAATTCCGTCAGACCAAATTGGGCATCAACATAGCCTGTACCTATAAAACTATAATCCGCCTTGATCTGTGACAAGTTATGAACAGCATTGGCTCCAATGGCTATCTGTGAATCTTTTGACAGTACCCCCCCTATGAAAACAGTCTCTACATTGGGTTTGTTCAGCAATTCCATAGCAACGGGCAAACTGAGTGTAAAACAGGTCAAATATAACTTTTCTGGCAATATTCGGGCGAGTTCAAGGCAGGTCGTACCGCCATCGATGAGAATAACACTATTGTCTTTCAATAATTTGACGGCCTTTTCGGCAATTGCCGTCTTTTGTTCAAGCGCATACACATTGTTTCGGGCGGGACTATAACTGGCGAACCCCAATGAAACCGCACCACCGTGCACCTTTCTAAGTCGATTGTCAGCATCGAGTTCCTTTACATCGCGACGTACCGTATCTATTGAAACATCCAATTTTTCGGCGATATCGGTCAAGAGAACCCGATTGTGCAGTTCAACCTCATTTAAAATGGTTCTTTGTCGCTCTTCCTTTAGCATTTTGTTGTTTGTAAATCACAAATGCTGCAAAGATAATCATTTTAAAGTGATGCCGTTTTGTCCAGTATTTAAGTTAAAAAATTGTTATTAATTGCATAAAACAGCAAATAAAAAAGCAAAAAACAGCAATATTGAATTTTATTGCTTACTTTTGCCACGAGTAATTCAATTACTGTAGATACAGTCAAATTAGATGACCCAATTTTCTGAATTATGCTAGAAACCAAGAAAAAAAACATTTCATACCAGCCCGCTGGCCAATTTGAAGAAACACGGTTTGAAAAAGTCCATAATGTGATTTTTGAAAGCTCTGATGAGGCCTCTATTCAAGTAGCAGAGGAAATCGCCGACCTTATTCGCGAGAAAAAATCTAAAGGGCAGACCTGCGTGTTGGGCCTCGCCACGGGGTCTTCCCCAATTCGTGTGTACGAAGAACTGGTACGAATGCACAAAGAGGAAGGATTAAGTTTCAATAACGTGATAACCTTCAACCTCGATGAATATCTACCGATGGACAAAGAGAACCGTCAGAGTTATTTTCATTTCATGCACGAACATTTGTTCAACCATGTCGATATTCTGCCCGAAAATGTCCATATTCCTGATGGCAAGGTAGCTACTGAATCCGTCAAGGAGTATTGTCTGGCCTATGAAAAAAAAATAAAAGATACCGGCGGCATCGATTTTCAGCTTTTGGGCATCGGTCGTACCGGGCACATTGGGTTCAATGAACCTGGCTCCCATTATAATTCTGGTACAAGGGTCATCACTCTAGATCATATTACCCGTGTTGATGCAGGGCCCACATTTTTGGGCATCGACAATGTACCGCGCAAGGCCATCACAATGGGTATCGCCACTGTTCGAAGTGCCCGAAGAATTATATTGCTCGCATGGGGCCAAAACAAGGCAGAAATCATCAAAAAGACGGTCGAGGGAGAAATATCTTCAGAAGTGCCGGCAACCTATCTGCAAGAACATGATAATTGCACTTTTGTCTTAGATGAGGCAGCGGGCAGTGAACTGACAAGGAACAAAACCCCTTGGTTGGTCGACGAGTCATTGGATTGGACAGAAAACCTAACCGCCAAAGCAGTGGTGTGGCTATGCCGACAAACTGATAAATCCATCCTTCGATTGACCGATAAAGATTATAACGATAACGGTATGTCTGGCCTATTGGCCCAAGAAGACTCTTACGACCTCAATATTCGTATGTTCAACCGGTTGCAACATACCATAACCGGATGGCCCGGTGGCAAGCCAAATGCTGATGACACCAAACGCCCCGAACGGGCAGAGCCTGCAAAAAAGAGGGTCATTATCTTTAGTCCACATCCTGATGATGATGTCATTTCAATGGGGGGCACATTTGACAGGCTCGTTCAGCAAGACCATGAAGTGCATGTGGCCTATCAGACCTCCGGTAATATTGCAGTTTCCGATAAGGACGCGCTTCGATATGCTGAAATTTCCAAGAGCATATCTCTTTCCAAAGAGGCTCAATCCATAATCGATACCATCAAAGCCAAAAAGGAAAGCAGTATAGATCCCATAGAAGTAAGAAAATTGAAAGCCCACATCAGAAGAGGTGAATCATATGGCGCCACACGATACTTGAACCTTGATGATTCAAACGTCCATTTTCTTGATTTGCCTTTCTACGAGACCGGAACCATCAAGAAGAGAAGTCTTTCCGAAGAAGACATTCAAATAATTATAAAAATCATTACCAAGGTAAAACCTCACCAAATCTATGCCGCTGGCGACCTTGCCGATCCACATGGCACCCACAAGGTATGTCTTGATGCGGTTCTGGAGGCAGTGAAACGATTAAAAGAAGAGCCTTTCATGAAAGATTGTTGGCTGTGGCTCTACCGCGGGGCGTGGCATGAGTGGGACGTTGACCAAATTGAAATGGCCGTGCCCATGAGTCCCGACCAAGTACTTAGAAAAAGAAATGCCATCTTTTGTCACCAGTCACAGAAAGATGGCGTGATGTTTCAGGGAAATGATTCAAGGGAGTTCTGGATGCGTGCCGAAGAGCGAAATAAAGAGACGGCCGAATGGTACAATAAATTAGGGCTGGCCGATTATGCCGCCATGGAAGCATTCGTAAGATATCATTTCTAAAACTTAAAAAACTTTACTTTTAGACATTATCTGACATCATTTTCAATGTTCAAAAAACTATCGATGCTTCTCATATTCATTTTTGCTTCGTGTGCAAGCGTGAAATATGGGAAGCATCCGAAAAATGAGTTCAGGGGTGTTTGGGTGGCCACCGTGGTCAATATAGACTGGCCCAAAGACGGAAACGATTCCGTAGAAAAACAAAAGGAAGATTTTCTACGGATCCTTGATTTCTACGATAATCTCAACTTCAATGTGTTGATCGTACAGATCAGAACGGCAGGGGATGCTTTTTATCCTTCAGAAATGGCCCCTTGGTCACGGTTTTTGACAGGCATCGAAGGTGAACCAAAAGAAAGATTTGAAGATCCGTTGCGGTGGATGCTCGAAAAGACCCATGAACAGGGCATGCAGTTTCATGCTTGGCTGAACCCCTATCGGGCGACCTTTGATCTCGACACCACCCTACTGGCCGAAACCCACGACTTTTATCAACACCGTGACTGGATGTTAAAATATGGTAAGAAATACTACTACAACCCGGGCATCCCGGAAGTGTGGAAACATCTTACCCAAGTTGTCGAAGAAGTGGTCAACCATTATGATATCGATGGGGTGCACTTTGACGATTATTTCTATCCCTACAAAATCGAGGGAGAAACGTTCAATGACTCACTGGCCTATGCTGAAAATGCATTGCCCGATCAAGATTTGGAAGACTGGCGCCGCAGCAATGTGGATTCATTGGTTAAAAACATACACCTGATGATCGAGAAGAAAAAACCTTGGGTTCGTTTTGGAATAAGTCCGTTTGGCGTGTGGAAAAACAAATCGACCGACCCCAACGGCTCTGCTACCCGAGCGGGGCAGACCACCTACGAAGACCTTTATGCCGACCCTTTGCTCTGGATGGAAGAAGGATGGCTAGATTATATTGTACCACAAGCCTACTGGAGCATGCACTACCCTGCCGCATCACATGAAACCATTGCGCACTGGTGGGCAGAAAAGAGCAAGAATGCCAATCTATATATGGGCAATGGCCCATATAAGATCCGGAACAATCCCGACAAGGCATGGAAGCGCAAAAGAGAGCTGCCCAAACAACTTGCCCTGGCGCGCTCACTGCCCGAGATAAGGGGCAATGTCTTCTTCAGTGCAAAATCATTGATAGACCGTCACGAAGATGTGGCCAGAAAGCTCAAAAGAAAATTTTACGGGCAACCCGCAGCGGTCCCTCCCATGACCCGATCCGAAAAACGTATTCTCCTGAAACCGGCGATCGCTTCACTCAAACAATTCAATACAAGGGTCGAAATCTGTGTTTCACATTTTGATTCTGTGCCGCGCTTTATAGCATTGTACAGTTTGAAAGATAAGGCCGATGTTCACTCAAAAACCCTGTTAAAAAAGGGATACATTGCGGCAAATGATGCTGAAAGTTGTTTTACGCTCGAACTTGGTCGAAGACAATCGAAACAGTCTTTGGGTGTGGCCATAACGAATGCCTACGGAAATTCAAGTGATCTGAAGGTCATTTCTTTGGAGGATTAATCATCAAAAAACCAACTTTCCTTGAAAAATATGGATATTCGCAACAACCAAACCACTTAATTTCCCTAATGGCAGAAATCAAAAAAGACAAACGGGCATGGGCATGGGTGCCCCTGTTATATTTCACACAGGGACTTCCGTACGTCATTGTGGTCACCGTATCGGTCATCATGTACAAAAAACTGGGCATCAGCAATGCTGACATCGGACTGTACACCAGTTGGCTGTACCTGCCATGGGTCTTAAAACCGCTATGGAGCCCATTTGTAGATCTAAAGAGCACCAAGCGCAATTGGTTCTTGGTCATGCAATTGTTGATCGCTATCGCACTTTTAGGGGTGGGGCTGAGCTTGCCCACCAATATTTTCTTCATCACCACTTTGGCCTGTTTTTGGATGGCTGCCTTTGCCTCGGCCACCAATGACATTGCCTCTGACGGATACTATATGATCGGTCTGACCGAAAAAAAACAATCGTTTTTTGTGGGGATCCGTAGCACTTTTTACCGTTTGGCCATGGTCACCGGTGAGGGGCTCATCGTCATCTTGGCGGGCTTTCTCGAAAACCACTATGGTGACAACGCCAAGGCTTGGAGCGTTACCATGACCGCTACGGCATTTCTGATGTTGGCCTTGACGGTTTCCAACTTTTTTGCAGCTCCGAAATATGAATCATCGGCCCATATTGCCCTAGAGAAACCAAAAGGATTTCTGGAGGTGTTCGTTTCTTTTTTCAAGAAACCCAACATTGGCATTGCCTTGGCTTTCATACTCACCTATCGCCTGGGCGAATCGCAGTTGGTCAAAATGGCCGCTCCTTTTTTGTTAGATCCCCTTGAGAAAGGTGGTCTGGGTTATTCAACAGAACAATTGGGCACTATTTTTGGCACTGTAGGGGTCATCATGCTCTCGGTCGGTGGAATTCTAGGGGGCATCCTTATCTCGCGCGACGGACTTAAAAAATGGATGTTGCCCATGATACTTTCGCTGAACGTGCCCAACATACTGTACGCCATTCTGGCCATTACAAAAACCACAAGTATTATCGCAGTGACCACAACAGTGGTATTTGAAAAATTCGGTTATGGCTTTGGCTTTGCCGCCTTTTTGATGTATCTCATCTATATTGCCGAGGGCAAATCAAAAACATCCCATTACGCCATTGCCACAGGTTTTATGGCCCTGGGCATGATGCTACCGGGCATGTTAAGTGGGTTCATGCAAGAATGGCTGGGCTATAGTGGTTTCTTTGTCTGGGTGGTCATTGCCGCGCTTCCTGCACTGCTGCTGTTGCCTTTTTTAAAATATCCTGCAGATTACGGTAAAAAGGGAGCTTCAGATGAATAAGCCCCTGCCCTATTCCCAAATGGCTTCACAACTGTCTCTCAGGGAGAAAGTTGGACAATTGTTCATGCCCGCTGCCTTTATCAATGATACCGAAGAAGAAGTGCTTCGACTTGAAAAATTAATTTCAGAACATCATATCGGAAGCATTTGCTTTTTTCATAGTCGCGCGAGCGCCGCGACCAACTTTGAGGGCAAGAAAGATGTAGTTCATAATGAAAACAGCTTTAACCGATTAAAAGACCTCATCAAACGGTATCAGGCAGCTGCCAAATATCCATTATTGATTGCCATCGATGCAGAATGGGGCTTGGCCATGCGAATTGAAAACACGCCGCAATATCCCTATGCCATCACCTTGGGCGCCATGCAAAATCAAGCCGAACTCGTATTCGAGGTCGGCAAACAGATTGCCCTTGATTGCCGTAAGGCGGGCATCCATTGGAATCTCTCCCCAGTGGTCGATATCAATTTGAATCCTGAAAATCCGGTAATCGGGTATCGGTCTTTTGGCGATGACAGAAAACAAGTGACCGAATACGCCAGGGCATACATAGAGGGGTTGCATAGTATGGGTGTTTTGAATTCGATCAAACACTTTCCGGGCCATGGCGATACCGCAATAGATTCACACTTAGGACTACCGACCATAGAAAAAAGTGAGCCAGAACTGCTGCAAAACGAATTGTATCCCTTCACAGAACTGATGAAAAAGAACATAGATTCAGTGATGGTCGGGCATTTGGCGGTGCCCGCACTGAGCCATGGCAAAGCAGAATCGGCATCTGTTTCCAAAGCGATCATTACCGACTATTTAAGGGAAAAGTTGGGTTGGAACGGATTGGTCATCTCTGATGCGCTGAACATGCACGCAGTCTCAAAAAGGTTCAATGGAAAAGGGATACTGGAACATGCCGCCTTTGAAGCGGGCAACGATGTGCTCTGCTTTGCAGATCATGTTGAAGAAGGAATCCGAACCATTTTAAAAAAAGGAAATACAGCACAAATTGAAAAAAGTCTTGAACGCCTCTGGAAACTTAAAGAAAGGGCTTTTTCAAGTGTGTCGGTAGGTGGTGAGCTACGGCATGACAAAGAATTGATGCAAAACCTTGCCAAAGAAAGCCTCACTTTGCTGAAGGGAACCTTTTCTGAACTTGAAGAATTCAGGGCCAATGGCTTTGAATACCTACAGGTGGGCAAGCAGAACGGGCGGTTTTCAGAACTACTTGCCAATCATGCAAAAAACGACTCGAACACGCTTTTGGCCATCTTCCCCAAGCAGGTGAAACCCAAAGGCAATTTTGGTCTTACAGACATAGAATTGGAATTGATCGGCCAAACGCTCAAAGAAAAAAACACGGTGCTCTATCTTTTTGGTAATCCGTTTGTGCTGAACCTCATCGATTGGCAACAAGCCAAAACGGTGGTGGTGGCCTATCAAAATTTTAAGTCATTTCAAGAAAACGCCGCCAACCATTTCATGGGCAAGGTCAAGGCCAAGGGAAAACTTCCGGTAACCCTAAAATCATAGGTATGGGCAAAGTGTACAATGTACTGGGCATGATGTCGGGCACCTCGCTTGACGGACTTGATTTGGCGCACTGCCAAATTTGGAGTGAAAATAACACCTGGCGCTTCAAACTCAATGAATGCGAAACCATTGGCTATGGTACCACATTGTACGGCAAGCTAAAGAATGCCATACACCTATCTGAAAAAGAACATGCCGAATTACATCTGCAATATGGCGATTGGTTGGGCCGACAGGCCAAAACATTCCTTGAAAAGTATGGTTTGATCATCGATTTCATAGCCAGTCACGGCCATACCTCGCACCATAGGCCCGACGAGGGCATTACCTTTCAATTGGGCGATGGGCAACAACTGACCGACGCCTCTGGTGAAAAAGTGGTTTGTGATTTTCGCTCGTTAGATGTGAAATTGGGCGGGCAGGGTGCGCCATTGGCGCCCATCGGTGATGAGTTGCTCTTATCTGAATACGATCTTTGTCTGAATTTGGGGGGAATCAGCAATATTTCCTTTAAAAGGCATAGCGAACGTATTGCCTATGACATCGGTTTGGCCAATATGCCCTTGAACCATCTCACAGAAAAAATTGGGGTGAAATACGATAAAGGCGGTAAACTCGCCACAACGGGTGCTATCGTTATTGGGTTGTTGAAAGCATTGAACTCACTTGAATATTATCAGTTGCCCTATCCTAAATCCACGGGTTACGAATGGTTTACAGAAAAAGTAGTGCCCCTTATCGACCAAACAGATGCCTCAACCGCAGATTTGTTGCATACCGTGATTCATCATAATTGTGAGCAAATCGCCTTGGCCATAAAAAAAGAAAAACTGAACCACAACAATATACTGGTCACGGGCGGTGGGGCACTGAACGATTTCTTTGTGGAAACCCTGCAACAAAAATTGGGTGAAGGTCATAAGGTCCATATTCCTACAAAAAAAATAATCGAATACAAAGAGGCGCTGGTCTTTGCCTTGATGGGTGTATTGCGAACTGAAAACCAAATCAATGTGCTCGGTTCGGTCACCGGGGCCAAAAAAGATTCGTGCAGTGGAGAGATCTTTTACCCTGCCCCATAGTGCTTCAAACCGTTACCACCCTTTTTCTACGGGCAATCAGAAAAATGCCCACAGAAAGGAACCCACAAATTGCAAGGCCGACAAACAATGGCAGAGCGGTATCTTCTATATATGAACCTATCCATGAAGCGATGGGCACCGAAATCATTGTTGAGATAAAACCATTGATGGCCGCACCAATGCCGGCAATATGCCCTATGGGTTCCATGGCGATCGATCGAAAATTGCCCCACATAAAACCCAAACAGAAAAATTGAACGAACAAAAAAGCTACCAGGATCATGACATTGGGATTGGAAGAATTCCAAAACAACAACACATAGAGCAAAGCTATACAACTAAACGCCAAAGTGGCCGCAAAAGAAAGGTTTCGCATACCAAACCGCAGTACCATGGTACCATTGGTGAAGGTTGAGGTACCGATTGAAACCGCCAATGCAGCAAACAAATAGGGAAAAGCATCCCGTAAGCCATATTGGTCTTCAAAGATATGTTGGGCCGAACTCAAGTACACCAAAAAAGAACCCGTGACCAACCCTGAAATAAGGGTAAAGGCCACAGTTTCTGAATACCTGAACATCTCTTGGGCACCCTCAATGAAGGTGCCAAGTGAAAACTTGATCTTGTATTCTGGCCTTAGCGTCTCGACTTGCCGTTTCCAAAACCAGATCCAAAGCAAAGCGGCCAGCATAAGATGGATATAAAAAATGGTCTGCCAATTGAAATTGTCTAAAATCACCTTGCCCAAGGCAGGCGCCACCACAGGCACCAAAATGAAGAATGCGGTGACAAAAGACATGACCCTGGCCATATAATCGCCCTTGTACATATCCCTGATAATGGAAATGGCAATGGTTCTGTGTGATGAAAGCCCTATGCCCTGCAAAATTCTTCCCATCACCATGACCTCAAGGTTTGGGGCCAGTAAACAAATGAAGCTGGCGATACCGAACACCACAAACCCGGCATAGACCATAGGTTTTCGGCCATATTGGTCTGATAAAGGACCGAAAAAAAGTTGGCCCAGACCAAGGCCCAGAAAAATCATGGTAACGAACAATTGACCGTCTTTGGGGTCGGTGTTTCCAATGGTTTCACCGATATTGGGTATTGCGGGCAAAAGCATATCAATGGCCAGTGCTACAATAGACATCAATGAAGCCATTAAGGCTATAAACTCGAAGTTGGGCTTATCGGCCGATAAGGAAGGTTTGTCCTGAAAATTTTGCATAACGCAAAAGTACGGTTACCCGATGGACCGGTCACTATTTTAGTATGATAGTTTTGTTAACTTGTTGAGGCGGCAAAAATGTTGAATCGAGCGCGGTCGAGACAGTATTTGAGGTTTCAAGTTTTCAAATACGATAAGGTCTCGACCGCGCTCGAAATGATCATAATACCTATAACGGAATATTCCCGTGCTTTTTCCAAGGCGTTTCCACCTCCTTATTTTCAAGCATGGCAAAGGTCTTCAACAATTTTCTACGCGTATTCTCCGGTAAGATCACCTCATCGATAAAACCACGTCTGGCTGCCCGATACGGATTCGCAAACTTGTCTGCGTATTCGGCCTCTTTTTCTTTGAGTTTGGCCTCTGGGTCGTCAGCAGCTGCGATTTCTCGCCTAAAAATAATCTCACTGGCCCCTTTGGCCCCCATTACCGCAATTTCTGCAGTTGGCCATGCGTAGTTAAAGTCAGCACCAATATGTTTTGAATTCATCACATCATAGGCGCCCCCGTATGCTTTGCGGGTGATTACCGTCACCCGTGGCACCGTAGTCTCACTCAAGGCATACAGCAGTTTCGCCCCATGGTTGATGATACCGTTCCATTCTTGATCGGTACCCGGTAAGAATCCAGGCACATCGACCAATACCAACAGCGGAATATTGAACGCATCGCAGAACCGTGTAAAACGTGCCGCCTTGGTCGAGCTATTTACATCGAGTACCCCGGCCAAGAACATGGGGTTATTGGCGATGACCCCGATGCTGCGCCCTCCTAACCTGGCAAAGCCCACGATGATGTTCTCAGCATAATCTTTATGGATCTCATAAAAAGAATCCTCATCTATGATACCATCGATGACGTCGTGCATATCATAGGGCTTGTTGGGATTGTTAGGTACAATGCCCCTCAATTGTTCACGAATCTCATCCCCCAACGCATAGGCAAGTTTTTTAGTGGTTTCTTGATTGTTCTGTGGAAGATACCCTATAAGCTTTTTGACATCTTCTAAACAGGCAGCATCGTTTGCTGAGGTTTTATGGGCCACACCAGACTTTGCGGCATGGGTACTGGCTCCGCCCAGTTCTTCAGAAGTTACTTCTTCATTGGTCACCGTTTTGACCACATTGGGCCCCGTTACGAACATATAACTGGTCTGTTCGACCATGATGATGAAGTCGGTCATGGCCGGAGAATATACCGCGCCACCGGCACACGGCCCCATGATCGCAGAAATCTGCGGGATCACTCCCGATGCCTGTACGTTGCGATAAAAAATATCGGCATAACCGCCCAGCGATTTTACCCCTTCTTGAATACGTGCACCACCCGAGTCGTTCAAACCAATAACAGGTGCACCCACTTTCATGGCCAAATCCATCACCTTACAGATTTTTTCGGCATGGGTCTCTGACAAGGCCCCGCCAAAAACGGTAAAGTCTTGTGCATACACATACACCAAACGGCCATTCACTGTACCATAGCCCGTGACCACGCCATCACCGAAATAGATTTCCTTGTCCATACCGAAATCAGTGGTGCGGTGGGTCACCAAGATGCCCATTTCTTCAAATGAGCCTTCATCCAATAAATAATCGATTCGCTCACGGGCCGTCAATTTCTTTTTGGCATGTTGCTTTTCGATGCGCTTTTCACCACCGCCCAGATGGGCCTCGGTAACTCTGTCTTGTAGCTTCTTTATTTTGGGATCCATATCGTTCAGTTTGTTGGGATTCGTAGTTGTTTTCGGTCTTCGAAATATTTTTTCAGGGCCATCATTGCCGCTACTTTGGCATCTTGTTCGTTATTCTTTTGGATGGCACTGGGCGAATAGTAATTTTTCACAAAGTGCGTATCAAACTTTCCAGAGCGAAACGCCTCATGCTGCATCACAAACGTGCCAAACGGAAGCGTTGTCTGCACGCCCACGACCTCATAGGCCTCAATGGCCTGGAGCATAAGCGAAATGGATTCTTCCCTGGTTTTGCCATAGGTGATCAATTTGGCCAACATGGGATCATAGTATATGGGAATGTCCATCCCCTCTTCAAAACCATTATCGACCCGTATGCCCTCGCCCACAGGTATTCTGTATTTTTCCAATTTACCCACACTGGGCAAAAAATCGTTCAATGGGTCTTCAGCGTAAACCCGAAGCTCCATGGCATGGCCATTTATTTTAAGGTCTTCTTGTTTGATTTCCAATTTCTCTCCCCGGGCTACCTTGATCTGCAATTCAACAAGGTCTACCCCAGAAATCAATTCTGAAACAGGATGTTCGACCTGCAAGCGTGTATTCATTTCCAAGAAGTAGAAATTGAGGTCTGCATCCATCAAAAACTCAACAGTACCGGCCCCGACATAATCACAGGCTTCGGCCACTTTGGTCGCCGCGACGCCCATTTTGTCACGCAGTTCTGGGGTCAAGACCGATGAGGGTGCCTCTTCGACCACTTTTTGGTGGCGACGTTGTATGCTACACTCCCGCTCAAAGAAATGCAAGATGTTGCCATGGGTATCGGCCATCACTTGAATTTCGATATGACGGGGAGAGGTGACATATTTTTCAATGAACACCGAACCATCACCAAAAGCAGAGGTGGCCTCACTGATGGCACGGGTCATCTGCGATTCTAGGTTTTCTTCACGATCGACGATGCGCATTCCCTTTCCGCCTCCACCGGCAGATGCCTTGATCAATACGGGAAAACCTATTTCACGGGCGATCTCATGGGCCTTGTCGACATCGGTAATGGCCTCATCGATACCGGGTACCATCGGAATGTTATATTTTTTTACCGCCTCTTTTGCAGCCAATTTGCTTCCCATCACCCGAATGGCATGCGACTTTGGCCCGATGAAGGTGATTCCGTTCTTTTCTACCGCTTCGGCAAACTCTGCATTCTCACTGAGAAATCCATAGCCGGGATGTATACCGTCAACACCCAGTTCTTTTGAAATCTCGATAATCTTATCTCCGAGCAGATATGATTGGTTTGAAGGCGGTGGCCCAATGCAGACCGCTTCGTCTGCATATCGAACATGTGGCGCATTTCTATCCGCTTCAGAAAAAATGGCTACGGTTTTGATGCCCATTTTCTTTGCCGTTCGCATCACCCGAATGGCTATCTCGCCTCTATTGGCTACTAAAATTTTATCCATAATGGCATTATTCTTCAAAAGTGATCAATATGTGTTTTTTCTCTACTGCCTGCCCTTCTTTGACCGCTATTTTCTTGATGGTTCCATCACGGGGCGATGTAATGACATTTTCCATCTTCATGGCTTCCAAGATCAGCAAGTTGTCGCCCTCTTTGACCTCTTCACCCTCTTTCGTTGAAATTTCCAAGATCAGTCCGGGCATGGGGGCCTCGATATTGGCGACCCGATTACCGGCATTTAGAGTAAAGCCCATGTCTTTGATAAGGGCATTCAACGGGGTTTCGACCGTAACGGTATAGCTACTGCCATTGACCCTTATGCCATAATTTTTGGTGTCGAAATCTTCTGATTGAATTGTGAGGTGATACGATTGGTTCTGATGGAGCAAGTGGTACGTTCGGTCACCTGTTTTGGCCATATCGAGTTCAGAAAGGTCACTCTCTGAAAGTTCAAACTCGTATTGG
>JANQOD010000187.1 GCA_028289745.1 Allomuricauda sp.
AATTAAATCAAAAATCATGACTGAAACAAAAAACAACAATGGTCTGAAGGTAATCGCCGGTTTGCTCGGAGTTATTCTTTTGGGTACAATTATTTACACAGTGAGCCTTTATCAAGATAAGAAGAAGACCACCCAACAACTTACTGAAGAAAAAGAGTTGGTCGTTGAAGATCTGAACAGCCTTAAGTCTGAATACGACAAGGCCATTCTAGAAAGTAATGCTACCAACGAAGAATTGGTTGCAGCACGTGATAACATAGCGAAGTATATCGATTCAGTAAAAACTATGAAAGCCGATATCTCGGCACTTTCACGTTACAGAAGACAAGTAAGTATCTTAAAGGAGGAAAGGGAAAAACTCTTGAAACAAGTCGACTCTTTGACACAATCGAATACTTTGTTGGCGATGGAAAGGGACAGCACTTACACAGAGCTTGAAAAGCAAACCGTATTCAATGACTCATTGGTGGTACAGAACACTCAATTGGCCGATGCCGTTGAAAGAGGCTCAGCCTTGAACCTTTCTACATTTAGTGTTGATGCCGTTAAAGAAAGAAGCAGTGGTAAACTGGTTTCTACCTCTAGGGCCAAAGCTACCGACAAATTTAAAGTTTGCTTCACAGTTGCTGACAATGTCATCGCTGAAGCCGGTGATAGGGAATTCTTCATCGAGGTGTTGGATCCGCAGGGCAATGTTTTGGGCGAAAGCTTTACCAAATCAAACGAAGAAGGTGCTTCCATCACCTATAGCAAAGGCACAAACTTCTATTATGAGAACAATAGCTTAGATGTATGCGATTACATCAACAAGCCTTCTGGTGATTTCCAAAAAGGCAATTATATGGTGAATGTCTATGATGATAAGTTAAAGTTGTTGGGTACTTCTAAATTCACTTTGAAATAGTAAGCGATAATAAACACTATCCACACACTTGATCAAAAAAAGGGCGGCCAATTTGGCCGCCCTTTTCTTTCGGGTAAGTGGTTTTATTTTAATGAACCTACCATATCTTCAGGTTTGACCCATTCATCATATTCTTTTTCAGTAACATAGCCAAGCCTAACGGCTTCCTCCTTGAGCGTTGTACCATTTCTATGGGCTTCATTCGCAATCTCAGCTGCTTTGTAATACCCTATTTTGGTATTCAGTGCAGTTACGAGCATCAACGAATTGTTCAATAGTTTTTTAATGGTCTCATGATTGGGCTCAATACCCACTGCACAATTTTCATCAAAACTGACACAGGCATCGCCCAATAGTTGGGCAGATTGCAGAATGTTGGCGGCCATAACAGGCTTGAAAACATTGAGTTCATAGTGGCCCTGGGTGCCCCCAACGGTAATGGCCACATCGTTGCCCGCCACTTGCGCACAGACCATGGTCAATGCCTCGCATTGTGTCGGATTCACTTTGCCCGGCATAATCGAACTGCCAGGTTCGTTTGCCGGAATGATGATCTCACCAATGCCCGACCTTGGTCCTGAGGCCATCATACGGATATCATTGGCAATTTTGTTCAATGAAACCGCTAACTGCTTCAGTGCGCCATGGCTCTCAACAATGGCGTCATGGGCGGCCAGGGCCTCAAATTTATTGGGAGCGGTCTTAAATGGAAGCCCGGTAAACTCGGCAATGTATTTGGCGACAACTATGTCATAGTCTTTGGGAGTGTTCAGTCCGGTACCGACGGCCGTGCCGCCCAATGCCAATTCGCTGAGATGATCTAAGGTATTTTTCAAAGCCTTGAGGCCATGGTCGAGTTGTGAGACATAGCCAGAAAATTCTTGGCCAAGGGTAAGGGGAGTGGCATCCATTAAATGTGTACGCCCTATTTTTACCACATCTTTAAATGCTTTTGATTTTTTATCAAGGGTATCTTTAAGCTGCCCTACTCCCGGAATGGTCACCTCGACAATTTTTTTGTAGGCGGCGATATGCATTCCTGTGGGGAAAGTGTCGTTCGAAGACTGTGACTTGTTCACATCATCATTGGGCTTTATCGTCTTTTCGCCTTCCCCTACCTTTTTGCCGGCCAGCTCATGGGCGCGGTTGGCGATGACCTCGTTCACGTTCATATTGCTCTGCGTGCCCGAACCGGTCTGCCATATCACCAGTGGAAACTGTTCATCGTGCTTACCCTCGAGTATTTCATCACAGACCTGTGAGATCGAGTCCCTTTTTTCTTTTGAAAGTACCCCCAGTTCATGATTTGCGTATGCGGCTGCCTTTTTCAAATAGGCAAACCCATGTACTATTTCTAGGGGCATAGAGGCCGCTGGGCCGATTTTAAAATTATTTCTTGAGCGCTCTGTTTGTGCACCCCAATACTTGTCGGCGGGTACTTTGACCTCGCCCATGGTGTCTTTTTCTATTCTAAAATCCATAGTGTTATACTTTCTACGAGCAAAGGTAACCCTTACTGTTTTTTCTTTTTCTGATTTTTGTTGGGTTTTATATTTTTTTGAAAGGATTTGCAATTTTTATCTTTTTCAAGGTATCTTTGTCATGTAAAATCGATTTCAATGGTAGAGTTTGATCAATATTTAGGGTGGTTGGCCTTTTTGACCATTTTTACGATAGGTTTCTGGTTGATGATATTTCTAATCGGTTTTGTCGTACCCTATTGGTTGACCGGAAATTTTATGGAAATGATGAAAGAAAAACGCGAGGCAAGAAAAACCAGGCGTTTAGAAGAATAAAAAAAGAAGCCGTTCGGCTTCTTTTTTGTTTATGGGGCTCCGAATTCTTCTTCACCTTCGTAGTCACGTTGTCTCTCACCACCCCTTTTCTTCTTTTGGTTGAACCTATAGGTAAAAGCCAAGTTATAGCTTCTTACCCGCCACTGAAATTCACTATCACTCTCAAAAAATGGAGTTATGGTTTCACTGACTCGTCTGCGACTGTTGAACACATCACTGATGTTAAGGGCAAGTGAAGCTTTATCATTAAAGAAATCTTTACTAAAGGCAAGGTCTAAAGAGAAAATTCCCTGATTTCGAGTTTGGGCATTTTCAGTGGGGCCTCTATAAAATACCCTTGTTTGCCAATCAATTTTTTTGGGGAGCGTAATTTTATTGTTGAGCCGTACAAACCAACTAAGGTTCTCGGCGTCGAAATTTTGGTTGTTGAAATCTCCTCTCGTGATAAGATTGAATAGGTTAAAGTTGGCATTAAGATTCCATTTTTGGGTAGGCCGATAGTTAGTGGTGACTTCAAACCCATAACGGTCATTGCGTGCCAAATTCACCGGTGTTCTTCTCAAAATGCTTACCTGTTCGCCATCAAAGAAAGTATCTTCGCCGGTATCTTCGGTAATGAAAGTGATGACATCGGTAGCCCTTTGAAAATATATGGAGCCATTCAGCGTAAGCCTCTCAAAACGTTTCAAATAACCCAGATCGATCTGGTTTGAAAATGAAGGAGTCAAATTGGGATTGCCTTGAAATAGGTTTGTCGGACTCGAACGAGAGGGAAAGGGATTCAAAAAACGGGACCTGGGCCTTCGAATTCTTCGGTTGTACCCAAATTGGAAACTCTCTCTTTCACTGATTTCGTAGTTCAGGTTTAGGGTAGGAAAGAGGCCGTCAAAATTATTACGGTTAAAATCATTGGTTTCCAATTGATTGATGATCAAACGGGTGGATTCATATCGTAACCCCGCCAAAAAAGAAAACTTTTTGATTTTGGTTCCATATTGGGTATAAACCGCATTGATGGTTTCTTTGTAGTCCAATACGTTACTCGGATTGGTTATTCCCAATTCATCGATTGTCGGACTGATAAACATGACATCATAATCTGTTTCGAGCGTATTGAAATCTCCCCTGTAACCCAGTTCAAACTGGCCTGATTTACCAAGGGGCACTACATAATCGGTCTGCAAAAAGAGTCGTTGCTGATCTTCGGCGGTTCGTACACTTTCGCTATCAAAGTCATTCTGAACGATCAATGACTCTTCTACCTCGTCACTGGTTTCGTATTGAAAGGCAAAGGTCAATTTATGTTCAGAGTCTCCATTGAACTGCTTATCAAAATTGAAGGCATATTGAAAGGTTTGATCTTTCTCGGTCTCGGGATCAAAGCGAAAACCAGAACTTCTGTTCCCAACTGCGTCTTCTTGAAAGAATTCATTGGTTGTTTCACTACTGTTATCAGAATCTCTGATAAAAATCGATTGGGTTATTGAAGCGGTCTTGTTCACATACCATTCTACCCCAAAGTTGGCATTCAGCCCCTTTCGTATTCTATCGAATTCACGTTCTTCACGAAGTGAATTGGTGAAATCACCTTGGGCATCAAAGAAATCGGTATCGTTCAGTGAATTGCCAGGCCGCTCACGATAGTTATAACCTGTGTTGGTAAAAATATTGATATCGCCCGATCGATAATTGAGATTACCGTTGATACCAAGAGAATATGGATAACCTGCATTGGTAGTCAATGCCCCGTTGAGGCCTTGCAGCTTGCTTCTTCGCAAAATTATATTGATGATACCGCCAGAACCTTCAGCATCATAGCGGGCAGAGGGCGAAGTAATGACTTCAACTTTTTCAATGGATTCGGCAGGAAGTTGCCTCAGGGCCTCCGTACTGTTCAACCCTGTAATGGCAGAGGGCTTGCCATCGATAAGTATTCTGACATCATCGTTGCCCCGTAACTGTACATTACCTTCCACATCGACAGAAACCGAAGGAACATTATCAAGAACATCGCTTACCGTTCCACCACGTACGGTTAGGTCTTTGCCGACATTGTAGATTTTTTTGTCCAATCGAAGTTCAACGGTGGTCCGCTCTGCGATCACTTCTACTTCATCAAGTTGTGAAACATCGACTGCAAGGGCAATTTGTCCTAAATCGGTATTTGTCCGAAGGGATTGCCGCTCTTTCCGAAATGTGCCGTAGGTAAGATATTCGACAGAGATATTAAAGACCCCGGGTAACGTTTCCACTTCAAATTTACCATTGGCATCTGTAATGCCACCGGTCACAGCTTCGGTATTTCGTACCCTTTGAAAAATAACCGTGGCATACTCTAAGGGCTTCCCAGTATCTTGATCAATTACTGTTCCGGTAATTCTTATTGGTTTTGAATTGTTGGGTCTTTGCGCAATTGTAAAGGTGGTGGTCAAAACCAACAGTACTAAGAACAGTTTTTGCATATCAATCCTTGTTTTTCTTCTTTCTCTTTTCTTTTCTCCTTTTTTTCTTCAATTGGTTTTTCTGTAAATCGAGGTAGGCCTGGTATTTTTCTTCAGGAAGCCCTGCTTTTATCTCGGCATCCTGAAGCTCTTGTATTTTTTGAAATTCTTCTTTCATTTTTTTTGGCTCCAGTTTCAGAATCTGCAGCTCCATGCGTTTTTGCACATGTTTGATAAGTGTGGTACGTACCACTGCCTCTTCAAAGGGATCAAGTTGAAGCTCCTCTGTGATTTTTGGCATGATCTCTTCAACATATTCTTCTGCGGTAAGCGGCTCGGGTTCTTTCTGGGGAGTTTGGGCCTGGGGTATGGCAGATCCCCTTCGGCCACCCATTTGATTGCGGAATTGTGCCTCAGCGGTATGGCCAAGCAGCAATAGCATTACGGGAATTAAAATTTGTACAAACTTTTTCATATCGTCGGTGTTAAGATTTCAAAAGTATTCGATGGTTTAAGCGTATTTGGTTAATTGTTTGTTAAAAGAAAAAAGGCCGTTGCTCGATGAACTTTCGTTTTTTATGTTGAACCAATTGGTCAAATACCAAATATCGTGCCCTAAACCCTTCAGTCTTCCCTTTGTCCCATCATCATTAGATACGCCTTTAAGAAAGAATTGATGTCACCGTCCATAACGGCATCAACATTGCCCGTTTCTTCAGTGGTTCGAACGTCTTTGACCAATTTGTAAGGATGCATCACATAGTTTCGAATCTGCGAGCCCCATTCAATTTTCATCTTTGAGGACTCAATTTCGGCACGGGCTTCCTGCTTTTTGCGCAGTTCGATTTCATAAAGCTGCGATTTCAGCATTTTCATAGCGGTGGCCCGATTGTCATGTTGCGAACGCGAATCAGAGCATGAAATCTGTATGCCCGTTGGTTTATGTACCAATTGTACCTTTGTCTCGACTTTGTTGACATTTTGCCCTCCGGCACCGCTTGAACGCGCTGTGGTTATTTCTACATCTGAGGGGTTGATCTCTATTTCTATTGAATCGTCGACCAATGGGTACACATAAACGGAAGCAAAAGAAGTGTGGCGTTTTGCATTACTGTCAAAAGGGGAGATCCGCACCAAGCGGTGCACACCATTTTCGCCTTTCAACCAGCCAAAGGCATAGTCGCCATCGATTTCCAACGTTACGGTCTTGATACCGGCCACATCGCCCTCTTGGTAGTTGAGCTCTTTCACCTTATAACCGTTCTTGTCGGCCCACATGATGTACATACGCATCAGCATGGCCGCCCAATCGCAGCTTTCTGTGCCCCCGGCACCCGCCGTTATCTGCAAGATAGCGGTCAGGTCATCACCCTCATCGGAAAGCATATTCTTGAATTCTAGATTTTCTAGCGCATCAAGGGCCCTGTCATATTGTTTTTGAACTTCTTCTTCCGATACTTCACCCTCTTTTTGAAATTCGAGCAATACCTCTAAGTCATCGACAAGCGTTTTGGCCTGGTTGAAATCTTCGACCCACTTTTTCTTCGACTTCAACAATTTCATAAGGGCCTGGGCAGAGATAGGGTCGTCCCAAAACCCGGGTACCATTGTTTTTTCTTCCTCGTTTTCTATTTCGATGAGCTTGGCATCGATGTCAAAGATACCTCCTTAGCGCACCAAGGCGCTCGATAAGATCTTTCTGTTGATCTGTGGTTACCATATGTAGATTTTGGGCAAAAATAAGGTTTCGCCCTCTTTGAACAATCCATTTTGCATATTTTTAGAGTTCAAACGTGACACTTATGAAAAACACGCTTTTTCCCATTTTTGCCTTCTGTTTTCTTCCACAGTTATTTTTGGCCCAAACCTTCGATAAGGCAAAGGATTTTCAGAAATTGAACGGCTATTTTGATTTTTATTACGATGACAAGAATGACAAGATATATCTTCAGATAGATGATTTAGATAAGGATTTTCTTTACGTGCATTCATTGAGTAGCGGTATAGGCAGCAATGATATCGGGCTTGATCGCGGACAATTGGGCAATGAACAGTTGGTTCATTTTAAAAAAGCCGGACAAAAGATTTTGTTGGTTCAGCCCAACATGACATTTCGGGCACTGACGAACAACGCTTTAGAGCGTACATCGGTCGAACAGGCCTTTGCCAAATCGGTTTTGGGCGGATTTGACATTTTTGAGGAGTCTAAGGGAAGCTACCTTATCGATATCTCCGATTTTCTGATGCGCGATGCCCATGGGGTCGCAAGACGCTTAAAACAGACTGATCAAGGAAGCTATAGTTTAGACAAAAAACGCAGTGCATGGAACTTTGAGCGCACCAAGGCATTTCCCAAAAATGTAGAGTTCGATGTTTTTCTGACCTTTAGGGGAGAGCCTAGGGGAGGTTATATTCGTTCGGTCACCCCTGACCCTTCTGCAATTACGGTCGCGCAGCACCATTCGTTTATCGAACTGCCCGATGATGGGTTTGAAATGCGTGAATTTGATCCCCGCTGTGGTACATATCCTTTTACCTACCACGATTATGCCACTCCGGTACAAGAGCCCATATTGAAACGATTTGTTCCACGCCATCGACTGAAAAAAAAGAATCCCAACGCTGATATCAGTGAGGCTATGGAACCTATTATATATTATTTGGACAATGGTACCCCTGAGCCCATTCGTTCTGCCCTTTTAGAGGGCGGTCGCTGGTGGAACCAAGCCTTTGAGGCCATAGGCTATCAAGATGCCTTTCAGATAAAGATTTTGCCAAACAATGCCGACCCAATGGATGTTCGTTATAATGTCATTCAATGGGTACATCGTTCGACCCGGGGGTGGAGTTACGGCAGTAGTGTGCGGGATCCCCGTACGGGCGAGATCATCAAGGGACACGTCAGTTTGGGCAGTCTTCGCATTCGTCAAGACTTCATGATCGCCCAAGCCCTGGTGAACAGGCCCTTTGCCGAGCGAGACGATAATTACGAACCGATGCTCGAACTGGCGTTGGCACGCATACGTCAACTTTCGGCACATGAGATCGGGCATACCCTGGGCTTTGCCCATAACTTTGCGGCCAGTACCAACGACCGTGCCTCGGTAATGGATTATCCCCATCCCCAATTTCACCTTAAGGATGGAGAAATCGATTTTTCTGATGCATACGATACAGGAATAGGGAAATGGGACAAAGTGACCGTGGCCTATGCGTACTCAGATTTCCCAAAGGGAACAGACGAGAAAGAGGCATTGAACAAGATTTTGAAAGAGGCACAGACCGATGGACTCCGGTATATCTCCGATCAAGATGCCCGGCCTATGGGCGGGGCACATGCCCTGGCACATTTATGGGACAATGGTCGACTTGCCAATGAAGAACTGGAAGAAATTTTGAAGATCAGGGAAACCGCTATAAAAAATTTCTCTGTCGATAACATCAGAACGGGCGAACCCCTTTCGGTATTGGAAGATGTTTTTGTGCCGCTTTACTTTTTGCACCGCTATCAAACGGAAGCGACAGTCAAACTGGTAGGTGGCTTAGACTATAACTATACAGTCAAGGGTGATGGGCAGTTAACGGTTAAGACCATTGAGCGAAAAACCCAAGAAGCGGCGCTGCAATCGCTGTTGAAGACCCTTAGACCAGAAACTTTGGCAGTACCTGAAGATAAACTGTCTCTTTTTCCACCGAGAAGTATAGGATATGGCCGAACAAGAGAGTCTTTTAAGGGCAAGACAGGGGTGGCTTTTGACCCATTGAGCGCTGCAGAAACGGCAGCCTACCAAACCCTGATGCTATTGTTGCATCCACAGCGGGCAAACAGGCTGGTACAACAAAAAGCGTTGGACAAAGATCAATTGGAGCTTGGGGAGGTCATTTTAAAATTGATTGACAGTACCCTGAACAAAAAAGTTGGAGAAGGATATTTGGGCGAAATCCAGAAACTGGTGAATTGGCAGGTACTTCAAGAACTGATGCATCTGGCGAGCGCCAAAGAAAGCTATCCGCAGGTGACGGAAGTAATCTTATCACAAATGGTTGCCGTCAAAAAGAGTTTGGAAGCCAAGAAAGATGGTCGGCACGCAGCCCTTTTACTAAAGGAAGTGGAAAAGTTCATAGGCAATCCGAAGGGGTACGAAAAAAAGATAAGGGTACCCAAGATTCCCGATGGATCGCCAATTGGCATGGATTGTTTTCACTGATTTTGAAGAATCGAATCATCTATGAACCCTACAATTGAATAATCTGAATGGAAATCAACTTGATCAGCGATACCGTTACCCGCCCCACAAAAGGCATGCTAAAGGCCATGATGAACGCCAAGGTGGGCGACGATGTCTTTAAAAGCGACCCCACGATCAATTCTCTTGAAAAAAAAGTGGCCGAAATGTTCGGTATGGAGGCTTCGCTCTTTTTCCCCAGTGGAACGATGGCCAATCAAACAGCCATAAAACTGCATACCAACCCTGGCGACCAGTTGATCTGTGACAAGTATGCCCATGTCTATAACTATGAAGGTGGTGGGGCAAGTTTCAATAGCGGGGTTTCTTGCAAATTGGTCGATGGCCACAGGGGCATGATGACCGCTGAACAGGTCGAGGTGGCGATCAACCCCCCAGATTTTTACCATAGTCCATTGACTTCGTTGGTCTGCATCGAAAACACCACCAATAAGGGAGGAGGGGCCTGCTGGAATTTTGATGAGCTACAAAAGATAAAGGCAGTTTGCAAAAAACACCGACTCAGCTATCATTTGGATGGTGCCCGTTTATGGAATGCCTTGGTGGCCGGGCAAGAATCTACAGAACAGTATGGAGCGTTGTTCGATACCATAAGTGTATGTCTGAGCAAGGGTCTCGGCTGCCCCGTTGGTTCCGTTTTGATAGGAAATAAAGAGCTGATTGACAAAGCCCTTAGAATTCGAAAGATACTGGGGGGCGGTATGCGACAATCAGGATATTTGGCCGCGGCAGGCATTTATGCCATTGACAACCATATAGAACGATTGGCAGAAGACCATCAAAAGGCCAAAGAGATAGGTAAAGTTCTTGAAAGTATGGCTTTTATCAAAAAAGTAGAGCCTATTGAGACGAACATCATCATCTTCGAGCTTGATGAAGCGAAATGTAAAGAAGCAACCTTTTTAAAAAAACTGACCGAAAACCACATTTCGATAATTGGTATGGGGCAGGGCAAGTTGCGTATTGTCACACATTTGGATTATACTGACAAAATGCACAGACATTTCTTGAAGGTACTTCAAGACTATTAGAGGGCAGCCATAATATTTTTGAGGTTTTTGATACCGTTTTCCATACCGGGTTCTGAATTATACGGCAAGCTCTGCCCTATGATGATACCATCTTTTAGACGTAGTTTGAACAAAAATTTTCCATTGTGGTTGGTATGTCGCTCAAATAGTAGATGGTTGCCTTTTGACCGGTTAATTGCAGAGACCGTATTTTGAAGCTTCTCTTTTTTAGGAAATTCGATGCTATTGAGCAAGATACTCCCAGAAGGGGATTTCACCCGAAAACGGTAAACATCATCGTTGTCTTGAAACACTTCTATCATTTATCAAATGACTTTTCCTAAAGATAAGAAAATCTTGAATGATGGTCACTTGAAAAGGGAATCCATTCCCGGAATATTGGGCATACCTTCCTTGGCGACCGCGGCCAATTCGGTCTCATTGACCTTTGTGGCCTTTTCGATGGCCCTATTTAAGGTCAACACCAAATAGTCTTCTAGTCGTTCTTTGTCTTCTAAAAGCGAATCATCGATTGCGATTGATTTCAGTTCTCTATTGGCGGTAAGGGTAACCTTTAAGAGTGCGTCAGACGATTGCTCATCTACCATGACCGAGTTCAACCGTTCTTTGGTGGCTTCTACTTTGGCTTGGGTTTCCTTAAGTTTTCCCATCATGCCCATTAAATCTCCGAACATTGTGCAAATTATTGGTGATCGATGATTCAAAATTACTATTTTGCCTTCAAATTGTTCTATATGAAAGTATTTCTTTATCGTATTCCCATTTTTATTTTCTGCCTTATTTTTGTCGCCGCTTGCCAAGATTCCAACACACGACAAATGAACGCAGCACCACCAAAAGCTTCTAAAAAACCCAAGAGACTGGAAACGCACGATCATGTTCGTGTTGATGACTACTATTGGCTGAACGAGCGTGAAAACCCAGAAGTTATCGATTACTTAAAGGCCGAAAACGCTTATTATGAAACGATGACCGCGCGCACCAAAGACTTTCAAGAAGAGCTTTATGGTGAAATGAAGGCCAGAATAAAGGAAGACGATGCTTCGGTGCCCTATAAACTGAACGGCTATTGGTATCTCACGCGGTACGAGACTGGCAAAGAGTATCCAATATATGCTCGAAAGAAGGAAAGTTTGGATGCCAGGGAAGAAATCATATTCAACAGTAATGAAATGGCAGCAGGCCATGAATTCTTCAATTTGAGGGGTATTTCCGTGAGTCCAGACAACAAATTGGCCGCTTTTGGGGTTGATACGGTGTCACGCCGGCAATACCATATCCAGATCAAAAACCTGGAGACCGGGGAAATCTATCCAGATAAAATCGATAATACAACGGGTGGTTCGACATGGGCTTCTGACAACAAAACACTGTTCTATACCAAGAAAGACCCTGTAACGCTACGTTCTGACAGAATTTATAGGCACAGATTGGGTACATCGGCAGAAGAAGATGAGTTGGTCTATCACGAAGAAGATGAGACCTTCTCCACATTCGTTTATAAGACCAAATCACGTAAATATATCGTAATCGGTTCTGTCAGTACATTGACATCTGAATACCGTACTCTTCCCGTTGATGACCCCAATGGCGAATTCAAGGTTTTTTCACCACGGGAAAGGGGCTTGGAATACAGTATTTCACACTACAATGGCAACTTTTATGTATTGACCAATAAAGATGGTGCCACCAACTTCAAATTGATGGAGGTGGGTGAATGGGACACTTCAAAAGAAAATTGGCAGGAGTTTATTCCACATCGCGAGAATGTTTTATTGGAAGACATTGAAATCTTTAAGAGCCATTACGTGCTGTCAGAGCGTGAAAACGGGCTTAACAAGATGAAAATCATCAAGTGGGATGGTTCAGAAGACTATTACCTGCCCATTGATAGCGAAACCTATGTCATGGGGCCGACCACCAACTTGGATTTTGATACTGCCAAACTACGCTATTTCTACAATGCCATGACCTCACCCTATGCCATTATCGAATTCGATATGGGCACAAAAGAAAAGACCATTTTAAAGGAACAGGAAGTATTGGGTGGCAAGTTTGACAAGGAAAATTATCGTTCTGAACGTATTTGGGCCACCGCCCGTGATGGGGTGAAAGTGCCAATTTCATTGGTGTACCACAAAGACACACCATTGGATGGTACAAGTCCATTGTTGCAATACGGCTATGGTTCGTATGGCAATACCGTTGACCCATATTTCTCGTCGGTACGATTGAGCTTGTTGGATCGTGGGTTCATTTACGCCATTGCCCATGTACGGGGCGGAGAATATCTTGGAAGGCCGTGGTATGAAGATGGCAAGTTGTTGGCCAAGATGAATACCTTTACCGATTTTGTCGACGTATCAGAGCACCTTGTTGCCAAAAACTATACCAGCCCCGAACATTTATATGCGATGGGCGCTTCTGCAGGTGGGCTACTGATGGGTGTGGTGGTCAATTTGGCCCCTGAACTTTATAATGGGATCATTGCAGCAGTGCCCTTTGTCGATGTCGTGACCACCATGTTAGATGATTCCATTCCCCTGACCACCGGTGAATTTGATGAGTGGGGCAATCCGAAAGAGAAAGAATACTATGACTATATGCTTTCGTACTCGCCCTATGACCGGGTAGCGGCAAAAGACTATCCGAATATGTATGTTTCCGCTGGTTTGCACGATTCACAGGTACAATATTGGGAACCTGCCAAATGGGTGGCCAAATTAAGGGACTTGAAGACCGATGACCATCTGTTATATCTAGATACCAACATGGATGCCGGGCATGGTGGGGCTTCCGGGAGGTTCGAAGCCTTAAGAGAAACGGCCAAGGAATATGCATTTTTGTTGGATTTGGAGGGAAGAATCCCAGAAAAATAAAATTTGCTATTTTTGCCTCGGAATAATTGATGTGCCAGCATCGTTATCCTTACCTAACGAACGATATGGAAAACAGTATCAAGGCCTACAATAGTATTCTTGACCTTGTAGGTAATACCCCCCTGATAAAGCTCAATAAAATTGCAGGTTCCCTTACCGGAAGCTTCTACGCCAAAGTAGAGGCTTTTAATCCGGGTCATAGTTCAAAAGACCGTATCGCGATCTATATCATTGAGGAAGCTGAACGAAAGGGTATCCTCAAACCTGGAGGTACCATTATTGAAACTACTTCTGGTAATACGGGCTTCAGTTTGGCGATGGCCAGTATCGTCAAGGGCTATGATTGTATTTTGGCCGTCAGCTCAAAATCATCGCAAGATAAAATTGACATGCTCCGTTCGATGGGCGCGACGGTTTACGTGTGCCCTGCCCATGTCAGTGCTGATGACCCGCGTTCTTATTATCAGGTGGCCAAACGATTGCACGAAGAAACCAAAGATTCTATTTACATCAACCAATACTTCAACGAACTCAACATTGAGGCGCACTATAAGACCACTGGGCCAGAAATTTGGGAACAGACCAACGGTCAGATTACCCATTTGGTGGCCTGTAGTGGAACAGGAGGCACAATTTCTGGCATCTCCCGCTTTTTGAAAGAGCAGAACCCTGCTATCAAGGTGTTGGGTGTTGATGCCTATGGCTCGGTACTAAAGAAATATCACGAAACAGGAGAATTTGACCATAACGAGATTTATCCATATAGAATCGAAGGTTTGGGCAAAAACCTGATTCCCTTGGCCACTGATTTCAACAGTATTGACCGCTACATCAAGGTCACCGATGCCGATAGCGCGCATATGACCAGAAAATTGGCCCATACCGAAGGGCTTTTCTTGGGCTATACCAGTGGGGCGGCCATGCAGGCACTTGTACAGTTGAATACCGAAGGCGAGTTTACAAAAGAAAGTATCGTGGTGGTGGTATTTCCTGACCATGGTTCGCGTTACATGAGCAAGGTATATAGCAATGAATGGATGGAAAACCAAGGGTTCTTAGAAGGAAAGAATGAAGAAAAGGCCCAAAAAATACAATTCATAAAATAACTGACTCAAATCTATATATGTAGAGGCAACAGCTTTCACTGTTGCCTTTTTTATGAATAGTGGTTATTGGGTATTATGCTGGATTTGGTTTGCAGATGCAGACCAAAATTACCTACTTTTGCAGTTAAATCAATTTTTGGTAGATGAAGGATTTATTTGATAGAATCATTGAAAACAAAGGTCCGTTGGGTAAATGGGCCTCACAGGCCGAGGGGTATTTCGTGTTTCCAAAGTTGGAAGGCCCCATATCAAATAGAATGAAATTTCAAGGCAAGGAAGTGATTACATGGAGTATCAACGACTACTTGGGCCTTGCCAATCTACCTGAAATCAAAAAAGTAGATTCAGAAGCCGCTTTGGAACATGGCGCTGCCTATCCGATGGGTGCCCGTATGATGAGTGGCCATACCGATTACCATGAACAGTTGGAGCGGGAACTGGCAAAATTTGTCAAAAAAGAGGCTTCCTACCTTTTGAATTTTGGCTATCAGGGCTTTATGTCGGTTATCGACTCACTGGTGACCAAAGATGATATCATCGTATATGATGTAGATGCACACGCATGCATCATAGATGGGGTGCGACTGCACATGGGCAAGCGTTTTACTTTCAAACATAATGACGCTGAAAGCTTGGAGAAAAACCTGGAAAGGGCCACAAAACTGGCTGAACAGACCGGTGGTGGCATTTTAGTGATCTCTGAGGGTGTTTTTGGTATGCGCGGTGAGCAGGGTATCTTGAAAGAAATCGTGGCCCTAAAGAAAAAGTACAAGTTTCGGTTGTTGGTCGATGATGCACACGGTTTTGGTACTTTGGGCAAAACGGGCGCCGGTGCAGGTGAAGAGCAAGGCGTTCAAGACGATATCGATGTGTATTTGGCCACTTTTGCCAAGTCGATGGCAGGTATCGGGGCTTTTGTTGCCGCAGACAAGGAAATCATCGATTATCTAAAATACAACATGCGTTCGCAAATGTTTGCAAAATCACTTCCCATGGTTTTTGTAAAGGGCGCCTTGAAGCGTTTG
>JANQOD010000191.1 GCA_028289745.1 Allomuricauda sp.
TGAAGATCCATTAGACTCCAATACTTCCGAGACCACACGAACGGTATACGGGCAATCTTCGGGAACCATGCGTTTCAATGCGCGCTGGGCCAAGTTTCCGTGGCCGACCTCCCTACGTGATGTGCCCCTGATAGGTCTGGCCTCACCAGTCGAAAACGGGGGGAAATTATAGTGCAGATAGAACGTTTCCTCCCCTTCAAATGAGGGCATGTCGATGACATTGGCTTCTCGTGAAGTACCCAAGGTGGCAGTGGCCAAGGCCTGTGTTTCACCTCTTGTGAATAAGGCCGACCCGTGGGTAGAAGGTAAATAGTCGACCTCGCACCAAATGGGGCGTATATCGGTCGTTTTTCTTCCATCTAGACGGGTACCCTCTTCAAGTGTCAAATTACGTACGGCACTTTTTTGCGCTTTTGAAAAATATTTATGGATCAGTTTGCCCAATTCTTCTTGTTCTTCTTCGCTAAAAGATTCGAAAACCTCTTCTTTCAACTCGCTAAAGGCCTCACCGCGCTCATTTTTGGTGCTACCGGCCTTTGCGATGGCATACGACTTATCGTATACCATATCATGGATTTTTTGTTGCAATTCTTCATTTTCCTCCTCAGGCTCGTACTCGCGGGTCTCTTTCTTGCCAAAGGCTTCTGCCAGTTTCATCTGGGCGGCACATTGAACCTTGATGGCCTCATGGGCAAATTGAATGGCCTCTACCATTTCTTCTTCGGAAATCTCGCTCATTTCGCCCTCGACCATCATGACCGAGTCTTCAGAAGCGCCGATGACCATATCGATATCCGATTCTGTCAATTGCGCCCTGGTGGGGTTAATGATCAATTTTCCGTCAACACGGCCGACCCTTACTTCTGAAATAGCACATTCAAACGGAAAATCTGATAATTGAATGGCCGCCGAAGCTGCCAAACCGGCCATAGCGTCGGGCATGACTTCTTCATCGTGTGACATCAATTGGATCATCACCTGCGTTTCTGCATGATAATCTTTCGGAAATAGGGGTCGAAGCACCCTATCGACCAATCGCATGGTCAAGACCTCACCATCACTGGGCCTGGCCTCACGTTTAAAAAATCCACCGGGGTACCTCCCGGCTGCGGCAAATTTTTCACGATAATCAACCGTGAGCGGTAAAAAATCAACATCTGAGGCGTGATAGTTCGATACCACGGTACAGAGCAACATACATTTACCCGATTGAACCACAACGGAGCCATGGGCCTGTTTGGCCAATTTTCCTGTTTCGATGGAAATCTCCCTTCCATCACCGAGGTCGATGACCTCCCTAAAAGTTTTTGGAATCATAAATTTTTTTCATGCCCAAATCAGATGGGCCAGTTAAACATTGGGTCTGCCGCCTTACCGACGGCCATGTTGTGTTGTGTTGTTGACCAATGAAAAACTATAGGTAGCTTTTTGTTTTGCCCTTGCTTAGGGGACTTTGTACCCCCTAGCGATTATGCAGAGGATAAAAATATGGGGAGAAACTTCTCCCCATAAAACTATTTTCTAATACCCAACTCTTTGATCAAAGCCCGGTATTTCTCAATGTCTTTTTTCTTTAAATAGTCTAAAAGACTACGTCTTTTACCAACCAGTTTTACCAAAGAACGCTCGGTGTTAAAATCTTTGTGGTTCTCTTTAAGGTGTTTTGTCAAATGGTTGATTCGGTGGGTGAACAAGGCAATTTGCCCTTCTGTCGAGCCTGTGTTGGTCTCAGCCCCCCCATGTTTTTTGAAAATCTTTGCTTTTACTTCTTTCGTCAAATACATGCCAATATTGTTAAAATGATCTTTATGTATCTGATTGGTCTGCCTTCAACATGCCTACCCCTAAAGGGTATCAATATGCTCAGGCTAACAATCAGGGCGCAAAGATAACTCTTTTTTTGTAAGGAAAAATTTTTTGGCCCCTTATTAAACCTTTTTGATTTTGCCATGTCATAGTTGCAAACTCTAAAAATTGGAATTATGAAAAAGTATCTCGAACAAGTAAATTTTGCAAGAGTATCGATAGGCTGTGCAGCCTTGATGCTTATGCTGTTCACGTCGTGTAGTGAGGATGAGTCTTCTTCATTGGAGGAAGATGTGAACAGTGAAGAAGTGATTTCTGCCACTGAACTGAACTACAGCGACGAAGCGGAACTCATTTCTGAGGAAGTTTCGGGAATCGCAGAAGATGTCTATGCCACAGATGAGATTACGGCAACCTCAAAATTTGGCTATTCTTCAGATTTCTTGCCCGATTGTGTGACGATTACCACAGTAGTGACCGACACTACCAAAGAAAAGACCATTGATTTTGGTGAAGGCTGTGAATTGCCCAATGGTAATGTTCTGAGCGGTATTATCTATTTGAGCTATGAAAAAGACATGGATGCCGCCGCCAAAACGTTGGAACTCTCTTTAGAGAATTTCACGTTCAATGGTGCGGCCATAGAGGGTGGTGCTGACATACTTCGTGAGCGGGCCAATGCCGATGGCAACCCACAGAGTATTGCCAATGCCAGTTTCAATGCCACATGGCCAGATGAAACAACTGCCTCTTTTGAGGGTACGCGCACCCGTGAATGGATTGAAGGGTACGGTTCGGGTTTTTGGGGCGACAATGTGTTCTTGATTACGGGCAAAGGTACTTATAATGGCAGGTTGGGCAATGTCTTTACAAAAGAGGTGATCGAACCATTGCGTAGGGAAATGTCATGTAGGTTCATCGTTAGTGGGGTATTGGAAATCTCGCGAAACGATGCCACTGCAAGTTTGGATTTTGGAGATGGCAGTTGTGATGCCAAAGGTATTTTGACCCATGCCGATGGTACATCAGAAGAAATTTTCCTTAGGAGATTTTGGAAAAACTGAACATAGAAAACAGTAAGTGAAAATGGCCCCAACAATTTGTTGGGGCCATTTCTTAGTTTCGTATGGGTTGGTTGGTTATGAGGTCTATAAAAAGATTGACATTCTTCTTCAAATCCCTGCGATGGGTAATAAAGTCTAAAAAGCCATGTTCTTTTACAAATTCAGCGGTTTGAAAACCTTCAGGTAGATCTTTACCGACCGTATCTTTGACTACTCTGGGCCCTGCAAAACCGATCAAGGCACCAGGTTCGGCGATGTTGATGTCGCCCAACATGGCATAAGAAGCGGTGGTGCCCCCTGTGGTAGGGTCGGTGCATAACGAAATATAAGGTACTTTGGCCTCGGCCAGCTGTGCTAATTTGGCCGAAGTCTTGGCCAATTGCATCAGTGAGAAGGCCGCTTCCATCATTCGTGCCCCTCCTGATTTTGAAATCATCAAGAAAGGTAGCTTTCGCTTTTTGGCGTAGTCTATGGCCCTACCGATTTTTTCGCCCACAACACTACCCATAGATCCGCCGATAAAGGAAAAGTCCATACAGGCGACAACCAGATCTTTGCCCATCGATTTGCCGACAGCGGTACGTACGGCGTCTTTGAGGCCGGTCTTCTTCTGTGCAGCTTTCAACCGTTCTGAATATTTTTTGGTATCGACAAATTTCAAGGGATCCTTTGAGGTCAATTTCTCGTCGAGTTCACGGAATTTGTTATCGTCAAAAAGAATCTCAAAGTACTCTTTGCTACCGATGCGAACATGGTAATCATCTTCAGGACTTACATAGAAGTTTTCGGCAAGTTCTTCTGATTCAACGATTTTTCCGGTGGGAGATTTATACCAGAGCCCTTTCGGGGTATCCTTTTTTTCTTCTGTTGATGTTTGTATTCCCTTTTCCTTTCTTTTAAACCAAGACGACATAACAAGGGGTATTATAGGGTGTTCACATTATTGAGGTCTTCAAAAGCCTTTTTCAACCGTTCTGAAAACGATTTTTCGCCTTCACGTAGCCAAACACGAGGATCGTAGAATTTTTTGTTGGGCTGGTCATCACCATCAGGATTGCCTATCTGTGATTGCAAATAATCTTTTTTGCCTAGAACATAGTCTCTTACGCCAGAGAGGAATGCATATTGCAAATCGGTATCGATGTTCATTTTGATGACCCCATAGCCTATGGCCTCCCTAATTTCTTCGAGGGTCGAACCCGACCCGCCATGAAAAACAAAGTCGATATGGTTGTGGCCCACACCGAATTTCTTCGAAACATGTTCTTGTGAATTCTTTAGGATCTTAGGAGTTAATTTTACGTTACCCGGCTTATATACGCCATGTACATTGCCAAAGGCGGCCGCAATGGTGAAACGAGGGCTGACCTTTGAAAGTTCTTCGTAGGCATAGGCCACTTCTTCGGGTTGTGTGTAAAGTTTTGAGCTGTCGACATCGGTATTGTCAACACCATCTTCTTCGCCGCCTGTCACACCCAGTTCGATTTCAAGGGTCATGTCCATCTTTGACATGCGCGCTAAATATTTTTTACAGATTTCGATATTTTCTTCGATGGGCTCTTCTGACAGGTCGATCATATGCGAACTGTATAGCGATTTGCCCGTAAGGGTATAATGTGCTTCACTAGCATCCAAAAGCCCGTCGATCCAGGGCAATAGCTTTTTCGCACAGTGGTCGGTGTGAAGGATCACGGTAGCGCCATAGGCCTTGGCCATTTCATGAACATGCTTGGCACCGGCCACACCACCTAAAATGGCCGCTTTTTGGTTTTCGTTCGAGAGACCCTTGCCCGCATTGAATTGTGCACCACCGTTTGAAAACTGAATGATGACCGGTGAGTTGAGTGCCGCTGCGGTTTCCATAACGGCATTAACGGTATTCGAACCGATGACATTTACGGCTGGTAGGGCGAAGCCTTTTTCTTTGGCATAGTTGAAGATAGCTTGTACCTCGTCACCAGTGGCGACGCCTGGTTTTATATTGTGGGACATGTTTTTAAGTTAGTTATGGGTTAAATAGGCAACAAAAGTAATAAAATGATTAAAGTAATGAATTATTTGGTTTTAG
>JANQOD010000192.1 GCA_028289745.1 Allomuricauda sp.
GGCTGCAACACCCTAAAAAAAGTTGGCGAAGATGAACTGTTGTTGACCAAAAATACCATCTACGCAGATGAAGAGCAGGTCAATGAAGAAGAAATCAAAAATCTCATCGTTCAAAGGCCCAACAGTAACCTTTTGGGCTATCCACTTCGATTGAACCTTTACAACCTTGCCAAAGACGATCCCGATTCTTTATTTCGAGACTGGTTGTACCGAAAAAAAAAGCGTGAAAAAAGACTGTCGAACCTTTTGTCAAAAAAGCAAGTGAATGCCTTGGGCAACTCGTTCGTGGTCAAGGGCATGAGTGAATTTTTGAAACGTATCGGTGAGCCACCGGCCATCATCGATACGGTCAAGACCAATAAATCTGTAGATCTGCTAACCGCCTATTATGGCAGCAAGGGGTTCTTTAACAACTCAGTCGATTATGACATTGTTAAGGGGAAAAGAAAAAAAAGGGCCGGAATCAATTATAAGATCGACCTGGGCAAACCCTTTATCGTTGATTCACTCTTGACCAACATCGCCTCGCAGCAATTAGACTCTATATATCAGAGCAATACCGATGGGTCATTTGTGAAAGCGGGCAAACAATTTGACCTGGCCGATTTCGACAATGAACGCAAAAGGTTGACCAACCTTTTTCGAAATACCGGGGTCTACAATTTTCAAGAAAGCTCGGTAAACTTCGATGTCGTAAGGGATACCACTAAATTTGCCGATGATCAAAATATGGAGGTTACCCTGAACGTCAGAAAACCCCGTTCTGCCAGTGACAGTATAAGCCCTTCGGCTTCATATGAAGTACACCGGTTTGAAAAAATCAATATTTATGCAGACTACCAATTCAACGTTAATGCCGATTCGTTGAAATCAATTGATTTTGACAACTATACCATTTATTACAAAGACAGGCTACGCTACAGGCCAAAGGCCCTTACCGACGCCATATTCTTTGAGAAAGACAGCATTTACCGCGAAATCGATAAAATTCGCACTACGCGTCAGATCACAAATCTCAATGCATTCAGATACCCAAACATCGAATTCATTCCTGATTCGACCAGAGCACGGCTTATCTCCAATGTATACCTTTCTTCGAGACCTAAATATTCACTGGGGCTTGACCTAGACGTCACCCACTCGAACATACAACAGGTGGGTACGGCCTTCAGTACCTCAGTGACCTCTCGAAATGTCTTCGGAGGAGCAGAAACCCTGAACATTTCTGCAAGGGGGTCCATAGGTCTATTGAGCGATGCCTCGTTGTCTGATGAGACGTTTACTTCAGAAATTGGTGGGGATGTGAACATCACCTTTCCCAGAATTTGGTTTCCATTCAACACTGAAAGCGTTATCCCGTACTATATGTTGCCACAGACCAGAATGTCTGTCGGTACCAACTTTCAAAGAAATATCGGGCTTGACAGGCAATCATTGAATACCGTACTATCGTACAACTGGTCACCTACCGATTTTCTTAAGAACAATATAGAACTGTTGAACATTGAATTTGTTCGAAATACCAATGTAGACAACTTCTTCAATGTCTACAACAATACCTATGACCGTCTTGATGAAATAGCCAATGACTTTGAAGACAATGTAGATTTTGCGGAGTTCTATGATG
>JANQOD010000200.1 GCA_028289745.1 Allomuricauda sp.
GGCAGATATTGCAACAGAAAAACGCCCAAAACCAATAATCCGAACGCTGTTGAGAACATTTTGGAATAATCCAGCCTTTCTGCCCCTGCCAGTGTTTCCTTTTTTTCGTGTTTGAATCGGTAGGTTTCCAGATGTATTGCCGTTGGCGGAACCTTTTTCCCCATGAAAAAGACAAGTAGCGAAATGGCCGTGGCAACCGTACCAAAAATCACCAGATTCGAAATACTGAAAACCGTGATCCCAGTAGAAATGGAGTCAGGCAGTGACCCGATAGCACTCGCTGTTGAAACATCGTGCATCAGATCTTTCAAATGCCCCGATTCGGCTACCTTGATGGGCGCCGAACCACTGATGCCCCCATGCCAGACCATTAACCCGACATAACCCGAGGCTCCTATCAGGGGGTAATTTATGGGAATGCCCTTGGCCTGTGAATGCTCACCGACCTTTCTGGCCAAAATGGCCCCGAAAATCAATCCAAGTCCCCAATTGAAGAAAGAGACGATCATGGTCGGCAAAGCGACCAATAAAGCGGCCTTCGAAGTGTTGTTCACATGTTTAGTGATCTGCATGATAAGCCCTTCCATCGGTTTGCTCAAGACCAGCACATGCCCCAAGACCAAGATGAGCATCATCTGATAAGCAAAGACCAAAAGGCCATTGTTCCAAATGCCCGCTTCCCAATACGACAATATTGTGAACAGGTGGTTTGCATCGCCCTCTGGCGCTGTAAAAAAAAGTGCCAACACAATGGTCAGCACGCTCAATACTATTGCAATGGTAAAGGGTGAGGGTAAATACCTTCTAAAAACCTTTTCTATAAAATTGGTCAGGTACATTGCCTAAAAGGGAAGGTCATCGGGCTCTTCCTCTTTTAGGTCTTCAACAGGTTCAAAAGCCTCCATGGGCGGTACCGGTGGCATATTCTCTGGATCTTGCCCTGCCTCAAGGCTCTCTATACGCCATCCTTGAATAGCGTTGAAATATTTGGTCTCTCCCTGTGGATTTACCCATTCACGACCCCGAATGTTGATGCTGATTTTGACCATTTGACCCACTTGAAACGCATCTAACAGGTTGGTCTTGTCTTGAACGAATTCAATTAGTATGTACTGCGGATATTGCTCTTCGGTAGTGACCACCACTTCTCTTTTTCGAAAACCATTGTTGCCATATTCTTTGGTCTCATCGATAAGCTTTATTCTTCCCTGAATCTCCATGTCATTTTTTTAATTCGTTCCAAAAATACACAAATGGTCCTGAAACTTGGGTTTTGAACATCATGGGTTTTCAACATTTTATACCTTTTTGCGTTATCTTTAAATTGCAAACGGCCTGGCATGAAGTTTAATCCCAGAAAACGCACACCATACATCTTTCTTCTGATATCAGCCTTTATCATCGTCAGCCTTATTTTGTGGAATACCAATAGTTTTTTCAGAAAATTCAAGGAAGAGGAACGCCTCAAAATGGAAATCTGGGCAACTGCCCAATCTGAACTGCTACAGGCGGCAGAAGATCAAGAGTTGGGCAATCTAACCCTTAAGGTGTTGGGCAATAATACCTCAACCCCAATGATCTTGCAGAATAAAGATGGTTCGATCAGAACCAACAACATGCCTAAAGAACTGACCGCCGATAGTGCCTATATCAAGAAAAAAATGCGGCAATTCGCAAATGAGAATACCCCTATAATCATTGAAGATCGTGGTGAAGAACTCGCTACCCTCTATTACGGAAATTCTGAGGTACTCAAAAAACTCAAATACTACCCCATTGCCCTGCTTTTGATCATCTTTCTCTTCGGAGCGGTCATCTTCTTCTTTTTCAAAACAAACAAAGCTTCAGAACAGAACAAACTTTGGGCCGGTATGGCCAAAGAGACCGCCCACCAAATCGGTACGCCCCTCACCTCGCTTTTGGGTTGGAACGAGCTTTTGAAAACAGAAAACATCAATCCTGAAGTGACAAGGGAAATTGAAAAAGATATCTCTCGCCTCCAGACCATTACAGAACGTTTTTCGAAAATCGGTTCGACCCCTGAACTAAGAATGCACGACATTGTTTCAGAGACCCAGAAGGCCTATGAATATCTCAAAAGACGTAGTTCTAAACTCATTCACTTCTCGTTCAGCTCAAACATAGAGCATTTGCAAGTACCCCTTAATATGGCATTGTACAACTGGAGCATTGAAAATCTTGTCAAAAATGGCATTGATGCCATGAAGGGCAAGGGAAGTATTTCAATACAGGTCGAAAAAAACGGAAACTACGTGAACATTTTGGTCTCCGATACTGGCCACGGTATTCCCAAAGGCGATTTTCAAAACATCTTTAGCCCTGGTGTGACCACTAAAAAAAGAGGCTGGGGACTGGGTCTCTCGTTGGTAAAAAGAATAATTGAAGAATACCACAAAGGAAAAATTAAAGTACTTTCGTCAAGTAAGGAGGGAACAATCATGCAGATTTCATTAAAAGCAAGTCACTGACAATGGCCAAAGAAAAGCAAATAGTCATCAAGGATGCCGAAATCTCGAACAACTGCCCCGTATGTTTCAACCAAGAGCTAAAACTCACTTTTTATCAAAAGCACAAATACAACCTTTTTTTTCAGAGAATTACCGGTGAGGTAACCAGCGAGATCAAGTGCAAAAAGTGTTATTCGATCATTTACCCTGTAAATTGGACCCCCGATATCGAGCGGGTTTTTGAATATTACAACAAACTGGTCGAACCCGATAGGCCATCGATACGTTTTACCACCCTATTTTATGCATTGTTGTTATTGCTTATAGTACTGGCGGGCACAGGCGTATATCTGTATTTGGAGGGGATCATTTAATCGCTTTTTTTATTTTTTCGGCGATTTCCACAAACTCGTCATTGGTCATACTGACCTTATGCTGAAAGGTTGCATTCTTCATGCTGTGCAGTGGTATCAGATGCACATGCACATGCGGCACTTCTAAACCGATGACCGACATGCCCACCCGTTCACAGGGCAGAGCCTTTTCAATGCCCTTTGCAACCATGCGGGAAAAGGCCATCAAACCCATATAGGTATCTTCATCAAGATCAAATATTTTGTCAACCTCTTTCTTTGGAACACAAAGCGTATGCCCTTTTGAATTTGGGTCAATATCCAAAAACGCAAAATAATGGTCGTCTTCAGCAATTTTATAACATGGAATCTCTCCTCGGATGATTTTGGTAAAAATACTGGCCATTGGTATGGGTTGAAATAAAAAATCCTGCTTTCGACAGCAAGATTAAAGATAACACTTTTACAGTGATGCTAATCTCTGGCAATCTCCAAAATTTCAAATTTCAAAGTACCGTTTGGTACCGTTATCTCGGCTATATCACCTACTGATTTTCCCAAGAGGCCCTTGCCAATGGGCGATGTTACGGAAATCTTTCCCGACTTTAGGTCAGCTTCACTTTCGGCCACCAAGGTGTACTTCATCTCTTGCCCATTGCCCTGGTTTTTCAACTTTACCGTTGACAGCACCAAAACCTTTGAGGTATCGAGTTGTGACTCATCAATCAATCGTGCATTGGCAAGGATCTCTTCCAATTTTGAGATTTTCATTTCCAACAATCCTTGTGCTTCCTTAGCAGCGTCATATTCGGCATTTTCAGACAAATCGCCCTTATCCCGTGCCTCGGCAATGGCCTGTGAGGCTTTAGGCCTTTCTACATCCCTTAAATGATCCAGTTCTTCTCTAAGCTTTTTAAGTCCCTCCGCTGTGTAATAAGATACGTTGCTCATATCACCATAATTTGGTGCCCTTCAAACATGGGTTTGAACTGTTTGAAAGGCCGTATTTTTTAAATAGAAAAAATCCTCTGCTTTTCCCATGCTTGCACGGTTTTTGCGAGGATTTAACGCAAAGATACATATTTTTTGAGCATTTTTACATTT
>JANQOD010000230.1 GCA_028289745.1 Allomuricauda sp.
TTGATGGTGAAAACGCGGCGCATTTACCGCATCTTGCATACTTAAGTTGAATTCGTGTACATTCAAAATCGTCTGGGCCACCGCCGTGATGATGGTTGAACCACCGGGGGTACCCACGACCATGTAAAGCTTTCCCTCTCTCTCTACAATAGTGGGCGTCATGCTACTGAGCATCCGCTTTTCAGGGGCAATACTGTTCGCTTCTGCACCGATAAGGCCAAACATATTGGGTACACCGGGTTTGGAGCTGAAATCGTCCATCTCGTTGTTCAAAAAGAAACCCAATTCAGGTACATAGAGCTTTGAACCGTACCCTCCGTTCAAGGTAGTGGTAGCAGAAATGGCATTGCCCTCTGTGTCGACGATTGAATAGTGGGTGGTTTCGGCATGCTCTAAAATTTCGACTTTACCATGGGCCACCTCTGAGGAGGGAGTGGCCTTTTCAAAAGAGAAATCTTGCATACGAACCTGCAGGTATTCATCGCTCAACAGCACATCTAACGGAATTTCCACAAAATCAGGATCTCCCAAAAAGAAATTGCGGTCTGCATAGGCCCTGCGGGCAGTTTCGGTGAACAGTTGAATGGCCTTGGTGGAATTATGACCATAATCACCAATGTCGTAGGGTTCCATCATTTTGAACATTTGGTTGATGGTCACCCCGCCACTACTTGGCGGACACATAGAAATAATACGCAGGTCTTTATACTTGAAAATAATGGGTTGCCGCCATTTGGCCTCGTATTTTGCCAAATCTTCTTCCGTGATAAACCCACCTTGTTCTTGAATGAAAACCGACAATTTTTGGGCCACTTCCCCTTTATAAAAACCATCTTTGCCGTTGGCCATTATCTTTCGTAGCGTCAGGGCCAGTTCTGCATATTTTATGGTATCACCGGGCTGAAAACCTTGGGCAAACTTGGTGCTATCACCATTGACATCAATAAAACGCTCACGATAGCTTTCGATACGTTTGGCCTGTTTTTCGGTCACTACTACACCGCGCTCGGCAAGAGCAATGACCGGTTTCATGATAGCTTCAATAGGGAGGGAGCCAAATTTTTCATGTACTTCAAAAACTCCGGCCACAGTACCCGGCACACCAACAGCGGTTGCGCCCACGGTGCTCATATCGGGTATAACGTTTCCCAATGAATCGAGGTATATATCTTCACGTACGCTTAAGGGTGCCTTTTCACGATAGTCCAACCCGCCGACATCACCGTTGTTTTTTCGATAGACCATAAAACCCCCACCCCCTAGGTTTCCTGCAAATGGGTAGGCCACCGCCAAGGCCAGTTCGATAGCCACCATGGCATCAAAGGCATTGCCTCCTTTTTGTATGATGGTTACCCCGATTTTCGATGCTTCCTCACGTGCCGAAACTACCATTGCCCTTTCAGTGACCAGTCCGGTGGGCGGAGCGGGCTGCTGTCTACAATTTGATAATAAAAAAAGTAGGGGCAGCAGAAGTATCAGTCTTCGCATAAGGATATGAATTTTTGTTTTGAAAAGGTAATCAATTCCGCGAAAAAGGCTGTGAACTCTCTTTCAAAATCATGGTAATGGGCTTTAAGCTCAATAATGGCAAAGTTCATCTTTGAGCGGTTCTGCGTTCGCCGGTTCATTCCGTTCAACACACTGGCGATCCCCTTTAAATCGGCATAGTTGTAGAGCCAGTTGTTGGCAATCATATAGGGCAGCATCCGTTGTGTGCCCAACGGCAACAGTTCGTAATTGTCTTGCAATAGATCATAAAAATCCTCAGTATACTTTTTGAGCGGTATGGAAGAATAATCTGTCCAGTTTTTGGCCAAGAAATGGTCATAGAAGATGTCAACGATGACCCGGCTATAATGGCTATAGTTGGCATGCAAACGCTTGCTGCTTTTTCTTGGAATAGGGTGAGCATCGGTAAACGTATCAATGGCACGGTGAAGCAAAATGCCCTTTTGCACTTTTTCAGGGTATTCTTTGTATTTATTGCCCCTTACCTGATCTGCAAAAAAATTACCCAACGTAATTTCAGGGTCATCGAATGAAAGATAGATGTGGGCCAAAAAATTCATCTATCGGTTTGACCGTGGAATTGAAACTGCACCTACCTTAGCGAATTCGGCTTCATCGGTATTGGTATTGGCATCTATGCTGAATTTCCAATGGCCATCATCTATGGTGATCAAGGCCGATAGTTTGCCATGTCCGACATGTACTGGGTTGCCCTCTGACAAAATCGATAATTTGTAGTAGCCATTGTCATACACTGTTTCCCCAATTTTTTGTCGATCTGTAATCTTGAAGGTTAGCTCAAGTTGTTGGCCATTATCCCTAAATTGTTGAAAAAAGGAATCAAAATAGGCCTTGATTTTTTCAGAACCCTTTATGGAAATCGGATCGCTGCCATCATATAGGCTTAACAGAACGGCACCTTCCACATAGCAATCTGCCAACAAGTCCGCGTCCAACGTCTTATAGGCGTGGTTGTATCTAATATAAAGGCTGTCGGGATCCTGTTCTTGGCCGAACCCGTTCAACGCTAAGGAGAAAAGCAATGCAAAAAGCATCCTGGGTATAAATGATGATTTCATTTTTAACAAGTATTGATGGTTTGAATTTACAAATTCGAAACACGCAATCCCATCCATCCTCATATATTTGCACAAAATTTTTTTATGACACTCATCAAATCGATTTCTGGTATTCGCGGTACCATTGGTGGAAGCACTGGCGACAACCTGACCCCCATAGATGCCGTAAAGTTTGCCGCTGCCTATGGCACATGGCTTAAAGACTATTCGAAAAAGGAAAATTTGACCGTTGTCATAGGTCGCGATGCCCGACTTTCGGGCGAAATGATACAGAATCTAGTGGTCTCAACTTTGGTCGGACTGGGAATAGACGTTGTAGACCTGGGCCTTTCTACCACGCCAACGGTTGAAATTGCCGTGCCCCTAAAAAAAGCCGATGGTGGCATCATCTTGACCGCAAGTCATAACCCCAAACAATGGAATGCCTTGAAATTGTTGAACGAGAAAGGCGAGTTTTTGGATGCAGCGGAGGGTGCCAAGATTTTAGATCTTGCAGAGAAAGAGGATTTTGATTTTGCCGAGGTGGATGATTTGGGCGCCATCACCAAAAATGACACCTTCATCGATAGACATATTGAACAGGTTTTAGACCTGCGATTGGTTGATGCAGCGACCATTCGGGAAAGAAAATTCAAGGTTGTGGTCGATGGAGTAAACTCGACTGGAGGAATAGCCATTCCGAGATTATTGAGGGCATTGGGCGTTGAGGTAATTGAACTCTATTGTGAACCAACGGGGCATTTTCCCCATAATCCCGAACCTTTAAAAGAGCATTTGGGCGACATCTGTAAAAGGGTAGTGGAGGAGAAGGCCGATTTTGGCATTGTGGTGGACCCCGATGTTGACCGCCTCGCCTTTATCAGCGATGATGGCGAGATGTTCGGTGAAGAATATACCTTGGTGGCCTGTGCTGATTATGTATTGGGCAAGACCAAGGGCAATACCGTTTCAAACCTGTCTTCATCACGTGCTTTGCGCGATATCACTGAAAAACATGGAGGCACTTATGAAGCTGCCGCGGTGGGCGAGGTGAACGTGGTGATCAAAATGAAGGCCAACAATGCCATCATCGGAGGTGAGGGCAATGGAGGCATCATCTACCCTGAAAGCCATTATGGCCGTGATGCCTTGGTCGGTACCGCCTTGTTCTTGATGTTGATGGCAGAAAGGGGAGGGACTGTATCTGAGCTCAGGGCAAGTTACCCGGCTTATTTCATGAGCAAAAAGAAAATACAATTGACACCCGATTTGAATGTGGATGCCTTGTTGGATGCCATGCACAAAAAATATCAAAGTGAAGAGGTATCGACAATTGATGGGGTCAAAATCGATTTTCCCGAGAACTGGGTCCATTTGAGAAAATCAAACACCGAACCCATTATACGCATATATACAGAAGCCAAGAGCCAAGCGGAAGCCGATACCCTTGCAGACAAGATTATCGCGGAAATAAAGGAAATTGCAGGGTTCTAATATTTCCCTACGCTAAGCAATTGAAACAGCCAGCGTTTATTAGATCTTGAAAAGAACATCCTTTTCAACGATTTGCCCATTTGAAGAAACCCCTATCAAAGATGCCCTATAGGTCTTGGACTTATTCAAGTTCTCAAGAGGGATATCAACCTTTGCCTTGGAGGGGATTCTCAGATTTGGATCCCAATAGGGAATTTCGGTAGC
>JANQOD010000231.1 GCA_028289745.1 Allomuricauda sp.
CCAATGCCCCCACACCTTCAAAATTTCCCGGACGGGTACGCGGTTTCCATATACCCGCTCTATAATAACTAACATCGGAGTCTTTGAGCTCATGGGCAATTTTCATCACCTGTTCTTCAGTCTCAGCACTACACGGACCCGCTATTACCAATGGGTGGGGTAATTGCATGGCATCTAACCATTTTCTCAAATCCTTTGAATTTTCCATATGTGTTTATCTATCTCTTTTTAATTTATTTGGTATTTCACTTCGTATTTCCTACTGGGATTCCTTTCAAGATTTCCCTTATTCTGTTGGTATTGTCCATTTCTTGATAGACCTTATCGAAATCGTCATGCTGCAATAACCGTTTAAATTCGGTAAGGTTTTGGATGTACTCTTCCAATGTTTCGACCACATTCTCTTTGTTCTGCTCAAAAATGGGCGTCCACATGGCAGGCGAGCTTTTCGCCAAACGAACCGTGCTCTCAAATCCACTGCCCGCCAAATCAAAAATATCGCGTTCGTTTTTCTCCTTTTCGATTACCGTCTTGCCCAGCATAAAAGAGCTGATGTGCGATAAATGCGAAACATAGGCGATATGCCTGTCATGTGCCTCTGCATTCATGTAGCGTATACGCATATTCAGCTTCTGAAATAGGCCCAACGCCCTTTCTTGTAACTTGAATGCGGTCTTTTCGATTTCACAGATGATATTCGTCTTACCATCATATAACCCTTGAAAAGCAGCTGATGGACCAGAAAACTCGGTGCCTGCAATCGGATGACAGGCCAAAAAGTTTCTTCGCTTCGGATGGTTTTCAACCGATTTACAGACCAAAGATTTCGTTGAACCCGCATCGATGACCACGCAATCGTCAGAAACCAAGTTTAATATTTTTGGAAGCTCTTGAACCAAGACATCCACCGGAATGGCAACAATGACAAAATCTGCATCAGGCAAAATATCATAATCAGCTATTTCGTCGATTATGCCCAGTTCTAAGGCCTCATCTAAATGTGAAGCACTGCTGTCCACCCCAAAAATTCTTGACTTTGTGCTATGTTTTCTGATGTCTTTTGCAAAAGACCCACCGATCAGTCCAACGCCTATAATTGCTATATTCTTCATGTTAATGGGTCTCGACCCTGCTCGACCTGACATTTAATTAAACCTTGCTATTGCTTCCTTTATCTTTTCTTCCGTTACACAGAGTGAAAAACGGATGTAGCCTTCACCATTGCTACCAAAAATAGTACCCGGTGCGATGAAGATGTTCTTATCGTACAAGACTTCATCGATAAATGCCTCAGATGGTTTTGCACCTTTTGGGAGTTTGGCCCAGACGAACATACCCACCGTATTCTCATCATAGGTACAGCCCAACTTTTCAATCAGTTCAAACATTCGCCTTCTTCTTCTTCCATACACTTCATCGAGGCTTTCAAACCATTCTTTTCCGCTTTTCAACGCTGCAATGGCTCCTTTTTGAATACCATAGAACATTCCAGAGTCCATATTGCTCTTCACCTTCAAAATGGCATTGATGAAATCGGCCTTGCCCAGCACCATGCCCACACGCCAACCCGCCATGTTGAAGGTCTTGCTCAACGAGTTGAGTTCCAACGCGCACTCTTTGGCCCCATCTACGCCCAAAATACTGGTCGGATTTTTGGAAAGCACAAAACTGTACGGATTGTCATTGATCAAAAGTATATTATGACTACACGCAAAATCGACCAATCTTTCAAACTGTTGCTTTGTGGCCGTGGCACCCGTAGGCATGTGGGGGTAACTGATCCACATCAATTTTACCTTTGAGAGGTTTTCTTTGGAAAGTGCCCCCAAATCAGGAAACCATCCATTTTCGGCCTTTAAATCATACGTTCTGGGTATTGCTTCGACCAATTTGGTCACAGCGGCATAAGTCGGATAGCCCGGATTCGGAATAAGCACTTCATCACCCTTATTCAAAAAGGCCATACTAATGTGCATGATCCCTTCTTTCGATCCCATCAATGGCAAAATCTCTTCTTCATGATTCGCCTTCACCCTGAACTTTTCCGCATAAAAATCGGCAATTGCCTTACGAAGTGCAGGAAGGCCTTGATAACTTTGGTATTGGTGCGCCCCGGCATCTGTAATGGCTTCTTGTAACGTCTTCATCACCGCTTCAGCAGGTGCCAGATCAGGACTACCGATCCCCATATTGATTATGGGGCGGCCATCGGCCATCAACTGTCGCACTTCCCGTAATTTCTTCGAGAAGTAGTATTCTTGAACCGTATGTAATCTATCGGCCATTATCATGGTAGCAATGCATTTTTATATTCGCCCAAAACGGTAAAATCTTCAGACATGATCTTTAAAAGTGACTTGGCCTTGGCAAAATGGTCATACTGCCCAAAGGTCACGTCGACAAAAAAGGCATATTTCCATGGGGTTTCAATTACGGGCAACGACTGTATCTTCGTAAGGTTAAGGTTGCAATCGCTCATCACGTTCAACACGGTCGCCAAACTACCGCGCTTGTGATCGGTGATGAACCGTAGCGAAGCTTTGTTGATGTCTTCTTTCGGCAACACTTTGTTCCGTCTCTTTAAAATAATGAATCGGGTGGCATTGTTTTTAATGGTCTGTATTTCGGGGGCTATGATTTGCAAGCCGTATAACTCAGCTGCCATTTTGGGGGCAATGGCGGCAATATGCCCATAGCCGTTCTGCTGTATCTGCTTGGCCGTTTCGGCCGTATCAACATCTTCGACCAGTTTAAGGTGGGGATATTGCTTCAAGAACTCCATGCACTGCAGCAAGGCCATGGGGTGTGTTCGAACTTCTTTGATATCATCGATGGACTGCCCGTTCAATACCATCAAATTATGATGGATGCTCAAATAATGTTCACCAATAATGTGAATTTTGTTATGGTACACCAAGTTGTAATTGGGAATGATACTGCCCGCAATAGAATTTTCGATGGCCATCACGCCCTTGTCTGCCGTGCCATTCAGCAAATGATAGATCATTCTTTCAAATGACAGGCATTCGACCAGTTCAATCGTTTCACCAAAAAACTCATTGGCCACTTGATGGTGGTTGCTTCCTTTGATTCCCTGTATGGCGACTTTTAGTTTCATCCAATAAAAAAGTCCCGATTTTAGGTCGGGACTCTATATTACTTTCTATACTTAGCGCATACTAGAACAGTCCCGTACCTCTCCTAAAAAAGAAGTAAAAGTAAAAACCGTTCCAGAAATACGTATTGATCATCGTTTCGTAATTCTCGGCTAAGATTGTCGTTTCAATTGAAAAATCAAAGTGTTTGCTGCGATTTTTTTGATTCTAAGCCCAATTGCCCTTATTCATTACAGATTTTTTTATCAAACCCTGTTTATTTTGTGGATTTGGGATTTTGCTTTGGGCCCGGATTGATAAAACAGGGCACCATTTCATGGCTTCAGAAAATTGAGAAGAGAAATCTAAACCGTATTTTTGAACCCAAGTCTATTTTAAATGTCCATCACTGTTGACCGCATCACCAAAACCTTTGGTCCGCAAAAAGCGTTGAACGAAGTCACCTTTTCCATTGATAAAGGTGAGATTGTCGGTTTCTTGGGTCCTAATGGGGCGGGCAAGTCAACTATGATGCGCATTTTGACCACTTATCATAAAGCAGACTCGGGAGATGCCCAAGTCAATGGGTTTGATGTTTTAAAAGATGGAAAAAAGGTTCAAAAAAGTATCGGTTACCTGCCCGAGCACAACCCATTGTACCTTGATATGTACGTAAGAGAGTACCTGGCCTTCAGTACTGATATCCATAAAGTGCCCAAAACCCGTATTGCCAAGGTCATTGAACAAACGGGTTTGACCCCTGAAGCCCATAAAAAAATCGGGCAGCTCTCAAAAGGGTATCGTCAACGAGTGGGCCTGGCCGCAGCCTTGTTGCATGATCCCGAGGTGCTGATTCTAGATGAGCCCACCACGGGTCTTGACCCTAACCAACTTATTGAGATCAGAAAGTTGATCCGTGAAATCGGTAAGAAAAAAACCATACTGCTCTCTACCCATATCATGAAAGAAGTAGAGGCCGTTTGTGATAGGGTCATCATTATCAATAAAGGGGAGATTGTGGCCGACAGAAAAATGTCGGCCCTTCGCGAAGCAGAAGAGCAGATCATTGAAGTAGAGTTCGATTACCGTGTTGAAGAAGTGTTGTTGAACAAGTTGCCAAACGTTGCCTCGGTCAAAAACATAGTGGGGTTTGTCTATGAAATTACCTTCAACACCCCAAAAGACATGCGGCCCGTGGTATTTGATTTTGCCCATGACAACGAATTGAAGACACTGCAACTTAGTCGAAAGAATAAAAATCTGGAGAGTTTGTTCACGGAGTTGACAAAATAATCTTACCATTTTACAAAATAGGCAAACGCCATCTTGCCTAAACATCAACTTCTTTCAACTCGGTATGTTCAAAGATGCTTTCTATACCCTTATCCAATGTTTTCTGCACTTTCGGCCCTGTACAATTGATCAATATTGAAATGACCATGTTTTGTTGTGGGTAGACAAAAAAATTGGTGTACGCCCCAACACTATTGCCCACATGCCCTACAAAAGACCTGCCGCTGGCATCTTGGCTGACCTGAAAACCAAGTCCGTAGTAGGTAGGGGTTCCATTGACCATTTGAGAGGTCAATAGCGCTGCATAGGTTTCGGGCCTTAACAGTTTTCGCCCTAAGACGGCTTGTCCGAGCCTAGCAATATCATCGCTGGTAGAGAGATATCCGCCCCCTGCCAATTTGTAAAAATTGTCAACTTCGACCGCTTTTTTGAACGTTGTTGCGGTTTTGGAAAAGAATTTTGAAATTGAGATTTCTCGCGCTGCTCGAAATGACGTTTCCACATTTTTTGGGGCAAAGGTATCGGCCATAGCCAAAGGCTTCAATACATTGTCCTTTACATAATCTTCAAAAGGTAGGCCACTGGCCTCTTGCATGGCCAGTGAGAGCAGCACGAAGTCAAAGCTGTTATAACGATAACCCTTGCCCGGTTCAAAAACCAAAGGGTCGTCTTTGAACACTTCAATACTTGCTTTGATGGAATACGGCTTGTTGAGGGCAAATTCTTTTCCGCGATACCCACGAATACCTGCTGTATGCCCTGCCAGTTGGCGAATGGTGAAATCGTACTTTTTCTTCGGATAATAGGGCACATATCGGTAAAAAGAGGCATCGAGGTCGATAAGCCCCTCTTCGACCATCTTGCCCAGGGCAATGCCCGTGATACATTTTGAGATACTGGCGATTCTGAAAATGGTCTGTTTCGGACTCACAGGAACCTTTCTTTCGAGATCGGCAAAACCATAGCCTTTTTGTAAAAGGGTCTCCCCTTTCTTCAAAATGGTAACGGCCATACCGAGCACTCTTTTTTCGGCTACAAGACCATAAAAGAGGGCATCTACTTTTTCAATGCCTGAAAGTCTTTCCATAGCTTCAATCTGTGATGTGGTAGCGAAGAGGTTTTTGATGTACGTTAGAAAACTTGCCAAAATAAAAACTTTATTGGTTCTGCCTTAGAGTCTGTTTGAGAACTCGCTTCTCGCTTTACGCCAAGCGCATCTGTTGTTCCGTAATCAGCGTAAAGCTCATGGCGTACGGCCATTGTTTGACCGTTTGTACCTTATTGTACGGAATCTTCCACCAAATTCGTGATAGAACCACTTTATCAATCCCTAAAAATCAATCGTCCATTGAACAGTTCTTCTACCTCGACTTCAGGTGGTCGGTTGACACTGATGACATCGCCCGTACCTCTGATGACACCTGAAATTCGCTGCTGGGGGTTCACCAATATATCGTTTGTGCCCCTATGGTTGATTACCACATTTTCAGCGACCAATTCTTCGGCCTCAATTCTAGAGTCACCGGCAGCTATACCGATACTGAAAATATTCGTTTGACCCCTCAATTTGAAATAGGCTATGCCATTGACCGTTATGCTTACCGTTTCAGAAGCCACTTGCAGATCAAAAGAGCCATCAGTAGTTTCTGTTTCAGGATTATTGAAACTCTCTGAAACCAACGATAGGTTCGGATAGTTCAATACCCCATCGCTTGAAATCAAGAGCCCTGTACTGCTTCGCACCTGCTCGATATCGGGCGAGGTAACGAAAACGGTCGAGAGGCCATAGTCACGGATAAAATTACAGCCATTATCGTTTCTTAGCACCAATCGATTATCTTCTACTTCTGCGGATATGTCATTGAGCAAAAATTCCCCTGACTCGATTTCAACTTTTTGTTCTTCTCCTTGCCTCAGCACCAGATTCAAATTTTCAAAAACAGTAATGTTCACAAAAGATGGAACATTTACCTCAACCCGTTTCAAATCACCTGCATTCTGAAAACAATCGGGAGCGTTTTCTGAGTTGCAGGAAATCAAAAAAACCAGCAAGCCTATAAGCGATTTCCCGACTGCGCCCGAAAAGATGGTATACTTGATTTTTAAAATTTCTGCTTCCAATATCTTTTGTCTAAAGTCTAACCCCAATGCCAAATTCAACGGCTTCGGCCTTTGCCGCATGTGCCTTCAATGTTATCGCTCCAAAGATTTTATCTCCAAAATAGCGTTTCAATCCGATTCGATTGTACGTCTGCCCTTCAAAATCAAAAGGATAGTATACATAATAGCCCAACTGGGTGACAATGCTCACTTTATTGATAAACAATTCATGGCCCACAAACAGTCCGACCCGTTTAAAATCGGTGTCGGCGGCCACTTCGTTCTCTGGAAACGAAATACTTTGAAAACGTATCAATTCTTGCAAAAAATTGGAAAAGAACACATCGCCGCCAAACTGTATGGCACTTTTTCGCCCCAAGCGTTTATCGGCATAGGCCGAGAAAATCCAAAATCCGTAGCGCCCTGAATTTACCACGTCGCTTTCGTTCACGCCCCCTCTGAGCACTAGGTTATATCGAATGGGTTCAGTTGTCTTTTCCCTTTTTTCCGGTTTGACGTATTCATACTCCTTACCACCATCCAAATCATAGGTCAATCCGAAATTAAGGGCCATCGTATTGGTCGAAGTGTTCGGAGCCTTGAAATTGGCATTGGAATAGTGAATGAAGGAAATGCCCGCTTTCAATCCTAAGCCCGCTACCAGGTTCTCTTTATGGTAATTGATCATCGCCATGGTCGAACTCAGCAAATGCGTGCCATAGGCATTGTTGCGAAAGTTGGTGTTTTTGTCATACGGATTTGTATTATAGGCTACCCCCTGCCCGATCCGAAATTGAAGATTGCGCTTAAAGAAGTAAAAGTTGTAGTGGGCGTACAGTGCGAAATTCTGCCCTAAAGTCGAATTGTTCATATTCTGGTACACAAACGAAAACCCCGTATCGGGATAGCCATAATCGGCCTCCCATTCTTCATGGCCATAGCGTTTTCGATTGAACCCCAAGATGATTCCCCCCGGGTGATCGGTGATCAAGTGCGAAATATCTGGGTTGTGCAATAGAATACTACCATTGAATTGGCTAATGTCAAGGGTATATTTTTTGGGAGGACCTTCTTTTTGGGAAAATCCAAAGCAACATCCGACCAGAAAAAAAATGGGGAATAGGTGCTTCATGGGGTGTAAAGGTAAACCATTCAAATTTTGAACTTTGAACCTAAAACCTTGAACCTTAAAAAACCGCTTTGGCAATTGCCTTGATATTGTCTGATTTGCCCATAGAGTAATAATGCAATACCGGCACTCCTGCTTTTTTCAATTCTTTCGACTGTTCAATGCACCACTCAATGCCCACCTGGCGCACTTCTTTGTTGTTCTTACAGGCTTCGACGGCATCGACCAGGTCTTGTGGGATATCGACCCGAAACACCTGCGGCAACAACTGTAAATGCCGCTTCACCGCAATGGGCTTAATACCGGGAATAATGGGCACATCAATGCCCATGGCCCTTGCC